>CAYSHR010000363.1:0-4467 GCA_964430795.1 uncultured bacterium | reverse complement strand
AGGCTGAATTCATTCCAGCCTTAAATTATTAACATATTGAAAAAGTTCGTCCCTGACTTTTTCAACTACGGAAATCGAAAAACGTGGTTTTTAATTTCCGACCTTTTCAACGACTTATAAAGCCATTGAAAATGGCGATTCATCCATGAATCGCGTCAAGGCTGAATTCATTCCAGCCTTAAATTATTAACATATTGAAAAAGTTCGTCCCTGGCTTTTTCAACTACGGAAATCGAAAAGAACAGTTGGTAGAATAACAAACATCCTCACAAGGACCAACACCGTTTTCAGACTTGGAGTTTTTACCTGATGCCAGGGCAATATGCAAGTTATTTTTCCCCTTCGATTTTCTCAAGGCCATTCATGTACGGGCGTAATACATCCGGGATTATCACTGATCCGTCTTCCTGTTGATGGTTTTCCAGGATGGCCACCATGGCGCGCCCTATAGCTAACGCCGATCCGTTTAATGTGTGTACGAATGTTGTTCCCTTTTTGCCCTTGGATCGAAACCGGATTTTTGCCCTGCGAGCCTGGAAGTCAAGGAGATTCGAGCATGAACTGATCTCTCTGTATCCGCCAAAGCTCGGAAGATAAACTTCGAGATCGTAGCATTTTGTCGCGGAAAATCCCACGTCCGCGGAGCAGAGATTTACAACCCGGTAGGGCAGGTCCAGCTTTTGCAACAATATCTCAGCGTCCCGGGTAAGCGCCTCATGTTCTTCATGGCTTTTATCAGGGTGGGTGAACTTGACAAGTTCCACTTTATTGAATTGATGCTGCCTGATTATTCCCCTGGTGTCTTTGCCGTATGACCCGGCTTCCGAGCGAAAGCATGGAGTATAGGCGCAGAAAGAGATAGGCAGAGATTCCTCATCCAGAATCTCATCCCTGAAAATATTTGTAACAGGAACCTCCGCGGTAGGTATCAGCCAGAAATCATAATCCTTGATCTTAAAAAGGTCCTGTTCAAACTTGGGCAACTGGCCGGTGCCGATCATGGATTCGGTGTTTACCAGCACAGGGGGAAGAACTTCGGTGTACCCGGCTTTTTCGTTTTCATCCAGAAAGAAATTGATCAGAGCCCTTTCCAGTTTCGCGCCTTTTCCCTTCAAAAGGGAAAATCTGGCACCGGCTATTTTCGCTGCTCTATTAATATCAATTATTCCAAGAGCCTGTCCGACATCCAAATGATCTTTTGCCTTAAAGTCCAATGATTTCGGCTCTCCCACAATACGGATAACCTGGTTATCCTCTTCTGAATTTCCCTTTGGCACCGAGCTGTCCAGCATGTTTGGCATGCCCATCAGCAGAGATGACAGCTTCTCCTCAATGTCTTTCATTTCAGGGTCGATGGCCTTGATTTCCAAGGAAACCCTCTTCATTTCATTTATCAGCGGCGAGACGTCATCCCCTGCTTTTTTCGCGTTTTTTATTTTTTCATTGGCTTGTTTCTGTTCATGGCGAAGGGCGTCGCCCTTTATAATCAGTTCACGCCTGGCATTAATCATATTCTCAAACTCAGACATATCCACTTTGGCGCGGCGAAGCTCAAGGTTTCTTTTTACAAGGTCGATATTTTCCCGCACAAACTTAAGATCAAGCATCATGACTCTCCCAAGGTTTTATTATCCACAGCAACCGCCATGGTTGTTTCCATCCCCGTCATCATATACGGAAGCGCCTGTATTGCTGTCTGCTTCATCATCATCATCAACGTCGTCACTATCATCGTCGTTATCATCATCATCGTCATCAGGTTCAGGGCTGTCTGTTATTCCGGCTCTTTCCCCCACATAGGCGATAATGAGCTTTGCCACGTTTACGCAATGTTCGACATCAAGTTTTTCATAAGTATCCATTCCAGTGTTCATCCAGCCGGTAAGAGCATAGAGGCCGCCAACTAGAAAACCGGCGTAACCTTCGTTCCAGAAAGAGGCCATGTCTGAACTGTCAATAGAAGGCGCCGGCACGCCGATATGCCCTGTGCCGATAGGATATTGAGGGGCGATCCGGTTCATTATTTGGAGGTCCGGCCAACTAGGCAAATCTGAGCTTGAAAAGACCTGGTTTATATCGCCAGGGCGCCATCCGGGAACATCCAGGTTTATCATCAACGCGATATCATCATTTCGTTGCCTGGCGCTTTTCGCGTGGTACTCGCTGCCAAGAAGCCCGACCTCCTCAGCGTCAAATAGAATGAATCGGAGAGAATCGGAAAAACCAAAATCCCTCAAAGCGGTAAGGGTCTGGAGAACAATAATAATTCCGGAACTGTTATCAACCGCGCCAGGGGCGGGCTCGGTGGGGTCTTCTCCGTTTGTTGAATCATAATGGGCGCCGATTATCCAATATATATCCGGGTTGAAAAGGCCGGGAATTTCCACAACCAGATTAGCGCAATCCTCAGGTCCGGAACAATCGAAGTTCTCCTGCCAGACCTCAAAACCAAGGACCTCCAGCCTCTGGTGGAGATATTCCATTGCCCGATTATGGTGGGGATGTTGGACATGACGGCTTAATATCAAGTTTCCGTCATATTCCATCTCGCCGCATAAAACCCGGGCATCCATTGTCATCTCTTCTATGGATACGCTGTCAAAGGCGTCAAGGATCAGAGGGTCCGGTTGATGATCATCTCCTATGGCGGTGTTGGAAAAAATTAATATAAACAAGAGAAGGATGAATAATTTACTTTTCATGGCTTTTCTCAATAGCTGTTTGGCGAACGTCAATTCTTATTTCATTCAGACTTTTGTTTGTTGGATTTATTATGGTGTACTGAAGGTTCTTTTCAAGCAGAGTCTCATTATTTTTTGGAATTCTGTTGAATCTCTCAAGAAGATAACCGCCGAGAGTCTCATATTCTCCTGTTGGTATTTTAAATTCAAAGTGCTCGTTGATATAGTCGATCTCAGCTCTGGCTTTAAAAAGATAACTCATGGGGCTGATTCGCCTGTAAAGGGATTCCTCCTGGTCAAATTCATCCTCGATATCACCCACAATCTCCTCAAGTACATCTTCGGTGGTAATTATTCCCACCGCTCCACCGTATTCATCCACAACTATTGCCATTTCCAATCCTCTGATTCTAAGCTGTGAAAGGAGGGCTTTTATTGACATGGATTCGGGAATAAAGAGAGCTTTTTTCATATGGTCTCTAAGGGGGGTGTTCAAAGAGTCAAGATCAATAAGGGAATAGGTGTCCACCACTCCGGCGATCCGGTCAATCCGCTCTATATAAACGGGAAACCTGGAGAAGCTGTTGGCATTGGCAAAATCAACAGCCTGTCTTGTTGTCATGGAGTATTCCATGGCTATAACATCTATAAGGGGAGTCATCACCTCTGATACCTTGGCGGAACTGAAATCGATCATTCTTTTAATAATGCGTTTTTCTTCGACATCAATATCACTTTCATGATGGGTTCCCTGGGCAAGTGCCCGAACATCGCTTCTTGTGATTGCCGGCTCCGCTAAACTTTTTTCACGAAGAATTCGTATTAAAATATTTGAAAAGCGGGTGAAAAACCAGATTACCGGGAATAACAATATTGTAAATCCTCTAAGGATATAAACCGCGACTGGGGCGATCCTGTCGGCGTTAGCCTGGTAAATGATTTTTGGAATAATTTCACCAAAGAGCAATGTTAGCGGCCAGAAAAACAGAATGGCTAAATACCCACCGTTTTCCTGGAAAAGATTTATCATTAGGAAGGTTGCTGTCATTGTTCCTGTTACAGTAGCCAGGTTTGTGCCTACCAATGTGGACCCAAGGAGCATCTCCGGCTTTTCCAGGTAATAGATGACAAGCTTGGCGCCAAGATGCCCTTCTTGTGCTTTATCGCTCAACTTGAATCTATTGGCGTTTACTATAGCTATCTCCGCTCCTGAAAAGAAACCTTCAGCCAAAAGGCAGCACGCGATAATGACTATCGAAAGGGTCATGTCGTGATTCCTTTCGAAATTCTCAAACGCCAGACGCGGTTTTCCTTAATTTTCAAAACAGTGAACTTTAGGCCTTCAATAACAATGATATCTCCTCTTTCAGGCAGGTGTCCAAAGCGGTCAAAGACGAGGCCGCCGATGGTTTCCATTTTCTCATTGCTAAAATCAAGGTCCACTATCCGGCCAAATTGGCTTAAGCTCATGGCGCCGGCGATAATCAACTCTCCGTTATCACAAACCCTATGAGTAAAATCATCGCTGGATTTATCGGTGTAAAGCTCTTCGAAGAGTTCGTGCAAAACATCATCAAGAGTGACAAGGCCGGCAGTGCCGCCGAATTCGTCAATTACAATGGCCAAATGGGATTTGTTGTCCCTGAAGTTCCTCAGAAGATCATCACCCTTCATTGAACCCGGGACGAAGAAGCACGGCCTGCTTATTTCTTCCATGGATGGCGGCGATGGAGAAAGGCTGTGCTTTAAAAGGTCATTGGCGTGAAGCACACCTGTTATGTTGTCG
>CAYSHR010000362.1:0-4485 GCA_964430795.1 uncultured bacterium | reverse complement strand
TTTGACGATGAGATTATTAATATCCATGAAACCCTGGATAAAATCAGCACAGATTTAGCTGGAGCTCATCAGTGGCTCGATGAGTTGAGAATTCTGGAGAAAGTTGTGCTTAATCTCATTGGCCCGGACAAACTAAGAACCCTTATAGAAAAAGAGAAAAAACAAAAAACCACAGCATTACGCCAAAGCGCGTCACACAAGAAATCGATACTCTAAAAGCCGGCATTTATTACATTATTTCCAATACTAATATATTATTATTCAATCTAACCGGCCTTGTGTCAAATTGCTCGAATATTATCCGATTTTTGGCAAAAACACACTTCCCTCTTATATATTTATAATAGCACTTTGTTATCAACTAATTAGATGGGCCTCTTTAGATTTGAAATCGCCATATTCATGACAGGCTCAACCTGCTACCAATCCCCAACGATCTTTTAACCATATTCAAATAGAAAACCTGTAAAGTTTGACGTTTTTCCCGTCGATATAAAATGTGATGGCTCTTAGCAAAATGAGGCGCTGATTTTGAGATTATTATATATTACACCAAGATTACCCGGTCCATTTAATAAGGCGGATCAAAAGAGGGCTTACCGGTTTATAAAATCCATGAAAAAAAATGGACACGCCATTGACCTTGTCGCGTTTGTGCAAAATAGAAAAGATTTAAAGAACACGGGGCATCTTAAGAAGTATTGCGGCGCCATTTATACTGTCTGGAATCCAAGATGGTGGAGTGCTCTGAAGATGCTTCTTGGCATATTCTCCCTTACCCCATTTCAGGTACTCTATTATACAAGCGTGCGAATGCATCTTCTTTTAAAGAAGCTTGATAAAAAAAATTCCTATGATGGAATTCACTTCGTTCTGGCCGGAATGATGGAGTTCAATTCCTGTTTTAAAGAAAGGGCGCTGATTGTCGATCATATTACGCCCCTGTCAAGAAAAACCAAAGTTCAAGTTTCCCATAGCAAGAACATCTTTGTCAAAGGACTCTATTATTGGGAATATTATAAAACCCTTCTTTATGAACGGAAAATACGCAATCTCCATTCATATAGCCTGGTTTCCAAAACAGATCATCTTACGGATCTTGAATACAACAGGGTTAAGGTAATAAGTAATGAGAAAAAATATTTATATAGCGAACTCAATGATGCGTACAGAAGAGCGGATCGCCTTAACATCGCTTATAGAGAAGAAAAGTCAGAAGGAAAAATTCCCTTATCAATTTATCATAATGAGCAGGTTGAGCCTTTAGATAAAGAAATCGGCCATTTTCTTGACGATTTTTTGCGTCGTAGTTTTGACATTTTCGCTGCTGCTTTAGGTTTGATCATTGCGTCGCCTGTCTGTCTTATTGTTGCCCTTCTTATATTCCTTCAAGATGGCAACCCCGTGTTTTTTAAGCAGTACCGTGTAGGAAAGAACAACAGACTCTTTGCCATTATCAAGTTTCGAACAATGGTGAAAAACGCGGAAAAAAAGAGTGGCGCGATTTTTGCACAAAAAGGGGATGTTAGAATAACGCCTTTAGGTCGATTTTTGAGATTATCACGGTTGGATGAGATTCCTCAGTTGTTTAATGTTTTAAGAGGAAACATGAGTCTTATCGGGCCAAGGCCGGAACGCCCTGAGTTTACAAAGGGTTTTACTATCGAAATTCCCTTTTATGATAATCGGTTAAAGGTCAAGCCAGGGCTTACAGGATGGGCGCAAGTTAGTTTTCCATATGCCTGTTCAACCGATGATACCAGGAAAAAACTTGAATATGATCTTTTTTATATTAAAAACCGTTCCGCGAAACTGGCGCTGGCTATTTTGGGCAAAACTATAACCGTTGTACTTACAGGGCGTGGAGCGAGGTAGTTAAACTGCTTATTGGATGAAATATGGAGAAATTCCGCGAACGAAGAAAACATGCGAGAATTCCGGTTATGTTGAAAGTGGAATACACTATTGGACAAGAAAACAAGACTGGATTCACAACAGATATTTCCCAGAGCGGACTGTTTCTAAATACAGATCAACAACCTGGGGATAGTAATGTTTTAAGACTTAAATTCATGCTGCCCGGCTTTGAGAAGCCTATGTTCTTCCTTGGTAAAATCGTTAGAAACGTTTGTTTTTCCAAGCCATTTAGAGGACTGGGCATTGAGTTTTTATCATCTGGGAGTAAATCCTATGAGAGTGTAGGAGAGTTTGTTAAAAGATTCCATGAACCCCAGGATTGCTCCCCTAACCTCTTTGAACATATTGCAGGCGCGACTTGACATTTGAAAATTACTTTGATGGAAAGGTCGATCCGTCGACTTAAACCATAAACACCAATCCCATCCATCCACTTTTTGCCCCTACCTCAGGGGCATTTTTTTTATCCCTTATTCAATTTTCAAAGAACCTTGTTAGCCTGGCTCTTTTTGTGATAATGTCAAAGCTGTTAAAGAACTAAAATTCTCGACCTGGAAAAGGGGATAATATCAATTATCAAGTTAAAGTCGTGAAAGGTTGTTATTTCATTATCTTTTACTTTTTTTTTAAAATCGGGCGAGACATATAGTGCTGAAACTTCTCCTTATAGAACCTGACATGGAGATGGCCGGTCGTAGATTTGATCCTCTTGGATTATGCTGCATAAGTTCTTTTGTTAAAAATCTCGGCCACGAAACGATTATTTTTCAAGAGACTGACGAACCGGCCTCCTTTCTCACCGATCTATTTGAGAAATTTCAGCCGGATGTTGTCGGTTTTTCCTGCCTGGATATCAATTTTCAAAAAGGGATGGAAATAGCCGGTAATTTAAAGAAATTGAATCCAGATATAACCACTATTTTCGGTGGCGAGCACTCCACCGCTCATCCTGAAATTGTCAAAGATAAAAATGTGGACATCGCCCTTATGGGAGAGGGTGAACACACAATTAAAGAGATACTGGAACGGATTGAAAAGGGTGAAAAGGATATGACCGGAATCGAGGGTTGTTCTTTTTTTAATGGTGAGAAAGTAATAGAAAATTCACGAAGAGAGCGGATCAAATATCTGGATTCTCTTCCTTTTCCGGATCGGGATGTTATCAAAAATTATAACTATATCTTCCCGGGCCTGGCAAGTCTCGCTGTTCCGCTACATAAGCAGAAAATAGCTTGCACATATATGTCCAGGGGCTGCCTTTTTGACTGCACTTTCTGCACAACCCCGAATGTATGGATGAGGAAATGGGCAACAAGGTCCAAGGATCACATGGCTGATGAGCTTGAGTACCTGGCAAAGCAGGGATATAACCTTATTTATTTTCAGGATGAGACTTTCACTTTAAAGCCGAAAGTGGCTCTTGGGCTATGCAAAGAGATAGTCAAGCGAAATATAAAGATTCATTGGACTTGCCTGACAAGGCTCTCCACTTTAAACGATGAGCTCCTTTTCTGGATGCATAAAGCCGGCTGTTTTTACATGGCGGTTGGAGTAGAGGCTGTTACTGACAAGACCCTGGATAAAATCCAAAAGAAACTCGATACAGCCATGGTGCGGGAAAAGCTGAAATTGATTCGCAAGCACAATATCAGCGTATGTGGCCTGATGATGATGGGGTACCCATGGGAAACTGAAAAGCAGATTCTTTCTTACTCCAAGTATTTGAACAAATTAAAGCTTGATAGTGTGCGGCTACGGTTCCTTACCCCATTCAAGGGAACCCGGCTCCATGATGAAATTGAAGAAAAAGGATTATTCCTGGCAAATAATCCATATCATGAGAATACCGAACGCCCTATAATAAAAATGGATCACCTCTCCCCCGAGCGTCTGGTGGAACTTAGGAATATTATCCAGAGACGTTTTTATCTTCGACCGGGATATATCTTTGGCGCCGTTATTCGAACACTGCTTCACCCATCATATATTTTTGGTTATTTTCAATCTTATCTCTTTTTCAGAAAAGTACAAAAGCATGATAAACGTTTGTTAAGCAAGATGGAACAGGGAAAACGGGCGGCTATTGACCCGGCATTCTGACTCAATGACGCCAATTAATCATGGAAAATAAAATGAAGATACTTTTTGTCACAAACACAACAAAATACTTTTCAACCCGGGCGACCCACGGAATAATGTATCTATCGGCCATTGCAAAGAATGGCGGTCACCAGGTCATTACATCCGACTTGAACATGGATAACCTCTTTTCCGATACTGAAAGTTTCAAACCTGATATCATTGCTTATAGCGTGATGTCCTGTAACTATCCACCGGTTCAAACCATAAATTCAAAGCTGAAAGAGAATTTTGATTTTCTTTCGGTTTTCGGCGGTCCCCATGCCACCTATTTCCCTGAAATCGCCAACAACGACGGAGTCGACGCGGTTTGTCGAGGAGAAGGGGAACTTGCTTTCTCCGATTTTCTAAAAAGGTATGAAAAAAGAAATCATTATGAAAAGACGAAAAATTTCTGGGTAAAAAAAGATGGGAATGTTTATAAAAATC
>CAYSHR010000361.1:0-4492 GCA_964430795.1 uncultured bacterium | reverse complement strand
TACAAGTAGGGGCTGAGTTCGATATACAGTAGCCTGCCCAATATTTCGCGTGTTTTCCTGCAATTCTATGTGGATGTTTGTGGCTGTGAAATGGTGGTTCTTTCCATAAATATGTTTTAAGATTTCATCTCGTTCGCAGGTGATGCGAAGACCGTGGGATTTTAGGTATCCATGGAGTTTATTGAGAATTTCATTATCCATCATGACCCCCGTAAACGATAATTTCTGTCAATATTAGTAATAATGTGTTTCGCCCGTCAAGAGAAAATGTGCAAATAAAACTATTTGTAAAAAGTCAAGAAAATAAATTTAGTTGCAACCAGCCTTTTCTTTTTGCAGAATGCTTCTTCTATGGATGAAGGAAAACAAATACATGATTGGCTGGCAAGCGCCCAATATGATATTGACAGCGCTTTTGCTCTGGTTGAGGAATATCGTTTTGGATATAGCATGGCTCTATGCGGCTGTTGCATTGAGAAGCTATTTAATGCTCTTTGGATAAGAAAGTTCCATCAGCATCCGCCCTATGGCGCCTCAATTCTCCTCAAGGCGCGTTTGCTTGAATTGTCTCTTGATTCAGCCCAGGTCTATTTACTCGCGACTCTTAGCCTCTTTGAACTGAATCCTGAGGACGCGGGCAGATGGAAGACCCTGAGGCGCTCAATTAACAAGGAATATGTTGAAAAGAACCTTGTCAAGACGGAAGATTTTATTGAATGGGTAAAACCGAATTTGAGAAAATAGCCAAAAGATATTTAGGGTATTTGAAACAGAACAATATCGTCGATGAATTGGCGTTTCTGGTTCTGTTTGGAAATAATTCTCGAGTCTCGCCCAGCCAGGATGATAAAATTGAGGTGGTGGTGGTCTATAAGAAATTTGGCCTGGAAATGGTGAAACAGCAGACCGATCTCATTGCCGCCACCTGGAATGTTGATCCACGAATTATTCCTTTTGGAGCTTCAATTATTGATTGGAACGGATCCAGCGAATCCCCAAAACTTACACGGGCAAAAGAAACAGGTACTATAATCTCCGATTAAAATCAATGAGGTAAACCATATGAGACCTGCCTCGATGTTTCGAAGCGGCATGTTAACCCTCTTATTTTCCACGATTTTATTTTTTGGAATATTCATCGGCGACGCCCTGGCGAAAAAGACCATTTCCCGCGAAGGGGATCCGGTGATTGTTACCGGTGGGAAGCTTCAGGGGATTTTAGGACTACCCATCCGGAACATAGGTCTTTTCGCGGTTCAGTCTGAAAAGCTGAAACCTGTTCCCTTTCAGATCGACCAAAGGGATAGCCTTGACAGGCTGGTTTTGCCGGTTGGACCCTCTAAAGGCATTGATGACCTGCCGGATTTCGACCAGAATGATGAGCTTGTTTTTATGGCTAAGGATTCGGGTGGACAGGCGAGCCCGGACATGGAACCTGCCGGCGCGACAATAATTATCGAAGTTACTCTCACTGACCCGGTGAACGATTCAAAAGGGTGGGTCTATGTTGTAGCTTTTGGAAAACCCGCTCCAAAATCAAAAGTGGACTATGTGCGATATGACCCTCGGAAGAATATCATCTACGCGAAGAACTATACTATGGGATTTTCAGCAAAGGCGCCAATAGCCATAGGGCATCTATCCCTTACAAAAGCAGGAGGGGGTAACGGCGTAAACCAGGCGGATCGGCTTAAAATCCGGTTTCGCGCCAGCGCCATGAAGGGGATGGTCCAAATTGATAAGAATGAAAACGGGTTTAAATCAAAGGTCATCGCCTGGACAGATGGCCCTGTAAGGGTTATCCGCAGGACAAAAAACAGACAGACCCTCTTCCTGAAAATTCCTACTCCCTCAGCTTATCTGGATAACATATATTATTACAACGGTTTTGAGTTTCCAACCCGCATTGATCTGCCTTTTGATGTGGATACTTTTCTATCCGATCCATATTTCAGGGTCTCCACAGATTCATTATGCAATGGGCAGGGCCGTCTGTTTTTTAACGAAAACAATCCCAATCCGGTCAAGGTTGACGGCGTAATGAGCCCCGAAGAGAAAAACCTGAACAAAGACCCCTATAAATGGATGATAGTTACCGGCACCGGTTCTTACAAAGGAGGCTGGATGAACAGGCTTCTATATGACAGGAGTTCACCGGTTATCCCAAAATTATATTACATGGACGATAAAGGGCATCCGGACCCTCCTGAAGATGATCCCGGACAGTGTGGTGATGTCGGTTACACCCTTGAGAATTTAGAGAAGGTTAAAAAAGGCGTCCTTAATCTTACATCGGTTATGTATAACATTCCCAGGTTTGAAAAATCGGATATTCAGAAATATCTGAATATTATTGATCGCCCTATAAGGATAAAAACCAGTCAGGTCAAATGATCAAATGAGAAAAGGCGATACAAAACCCGGAGTTGATTTATTCCTAGATAGTCCCGACCCTTTGAATGGTAAAAGGAAAATTGGATTAATCTGCAATTCCACATCCGTTACCTCGGCTAGTAAATTTTTTCCGGACGAACTTTTAGCGTCAAAACACTATTCCCTTGTAGCCCTTTTTAGCCCGGAACACGGCCTGTTTTCCGTTGCCCAGGACATGGAGGGAGTGGGAAAGGAAGAATACAAAGGCGTACCGGTTTATTCGTTGTATGGAAAATCAAAAGATAGTCTCGCTCCCAGCAAGGACGCTCTTTCAAATATTGATTGCCTTCTTTTCGACATCCAGGATATAGGCGCCAGGTATTACACCTATATCTGGACCATGACTCTTGCTATGGAGGTTTGCGCCAAAGTCGGCATCCCCTTTGTTGTTTGCGACAGACCCAATCCCATTGGAGGGCAAAAGGTCCAGGGGCCATTATTGGAAAAGGAATTTTCCAGCTTTGTCGGATTGCACCCTGTTTGCACAAGGCATGGAATGACATGCGGCGAGATAGCTTTGATGGTTAACCGGGAAAATAATCCGGGATGCGATCTGACGGTTCTTGAATGCGAAAACTGGGAAAGGGATTTCTTTTTCGAAGATACAAATCTGCCCTGGATTATGCCGTCGCCGAATATGCCCACAGTGGACACGGCCCTGGTCTATCCTGGAGGATGTCTTGTGGAAGGCACGAATTTATCTGAAGGGCGCGGAACAACAAGACCCTTTGAGATTATCGGCGCGCCATTTCTGAGTAAAGATAAATTGGCCGGCATCCTTAACAATCTCGATCTGCCCGGGGTCTTTTTCAGGCCTGTGATGTTCAAGCCAACCTTCTCCAAATTTGCCGGAAAAATCTGCCAAGGCGTTTTTGTTCATGTGACAAACCGAAATGAATTTCTGCCGGTTGAATCGTATCTTGCCCTCATTTTAGCAGCCAGGGATATGGGTGGAGAAAAATTTCAATGGCGTAAAGAGGTTTATGAATTTGTCCTGGACAAGCCGGCCATTGACCTTCTTTTTGGGAGTGAGAAAACCCGGAAGCAAATTGAAGCGGGCGTGCCTTTTTGTGAAATCGTAAACTCATGGAAACAGGGCATAAAAGATTTTGAAAAAGTCAGAAAGCCTTATCTTTTATATTAGCCCGGCATTGAGAGGGACATCTTTTGAGCAAGCTCGACACCATAGATAAACTCAGGAAGAAAGTGGACAGGATTCTTTGCCGCGCTACGGAAAACGGCAATGAAGTACGAATTGAAGGGGACGATATTGCCGGTGTAACTTTTGGTAAAGAGGTGAGTACGCCCTTTGGTCCTTGTTATATAATGGACTATGAATACGATCTTGGCGCTTTTCATGGACATAAAAGAATACGAGAGGTTTTTGACTATGGAACATGGGGTCTATCAGAGATACTGAAGGAGCCCGACCTTGGGAATCTTGACCCTGAACAAGGGCTCTACCTGGACATCGAGACTACCGGGCTCTCGGCGGCTGAAGGTGCCTTCCCTTTTATGATAGGCGTGGGTTATTTTGAAAAAAAAGTCTTTAAAGTGGTGCAGTTTTTTGCCAGAGATTATGAAGAGGAACCCGCCACTCTTAACCTTTTAATGGAGTTGGTCAAAAAGAAATCACACCTCATAACTTTTAATGGCCGATCTTTTGATGTTCCCATGTTGGACGCCAGGTTGCGGGCGGCGAAGTTTGACGCCCGCCTGGGGAATCTGCCCCATATTGATCTTCTGGTTCCGGCAAGACGGTTGTGGAAATATTGCGATCATGGATGCAGTCTTGGAGCTTTGGAAAATAGCAGGCTCGGCTTTGTTCGCCATGGCGATGTGCCCGGATATGAAATTCCCCCTTTGTATAATCAGTACACAAGAAGCCGGGACTTAAGAAAGCTCGTTGTTGTTTTTACCCACAATGTTTACGATGTAATAAGCATGGTGGTTCTTCAGGCGAGAATTTGTCAGGTTCTTCAGATGGACCAGGTGCATGAACTTTCCCCGGAAGAGACCTTTGCCCTGGGACGAGTCCACAACTCCTTTGGTCGATACG
>CAYSHR010000360.1:0-4508 GCA_964430795.1 uncultured bacterium | reverse complement strand
ATATAGTGATTACTCTCTGTAATAACGCCAGAGAGACCTGCCCAAGCCTACCCGGCGCCCCGGCGAGAATTCATTGGGGATTGTCGGATCCCTCAACCGAGCCCGGAGATATTTATCAGGCATATATTGACATCAGGGATGAGATTGAAAAGAGAGTAAATTCCTTTTTCTCTTTTGGATATTTTCAATCCATTGTTCAGATTCGCCAGACCTATGGCGCGCTGTTGAACAATTTAACTGATGGAGTTATGGCTCACGATCTCTTAAGAAAGGTATTTTTCTTTAACCGGGCCGCTGAAAAGATCACCGGGCATAAATACGCTGATCTTATTGGCCGGGACTGTCATGAAATCTTCGCCGGGAAATTTTGCCAAGGCGCCTGTTCCTATTGTGATGAATCCCGGGAGCTTAAAACGAAGCTCAGATACCCTGTTGTCATTACTCGAAAAGACGGGAAAAAGCGTGATGTGGAGATGTCGGTTATGCCGATAAAAACCGACAGCGGCCAAATAGAGGGCGCGATGATTATTTTCAGAGACACCACCGAGATAAACCGGCTTAGAAGAGTGGTGGACGGGGACAAGGGCTTTTTTGGCATTGTTGGCCGGGACCCAAAAATGAAAAAAGTTTTCGACGCCATTCGGGAGCTTGCCGACGTTGATGTTCCTGTGCTTATTCAGGGCGAGAGCGGCACTGGAAAGGAGATGGTGGCTTACGCGCTACATGCCCTGTCCAAACGGTCCGCCGGAATATTTGTGCCTATAAATTGCGGCGCATTGTCCGAGTCTCTGCTGGAAAGCGAGTTGTTTGGCCATGTCAAGGGAGCGTTTACCGGTGCGATCCGTGACCGGATGGGACGCTTCGAGGAAGCGAATAACGGTACGATCTTCCTGGATGAAATCGGTGAGCTTAGCCCGTTCATACAGGTAAAGCTCCTTCGGGTTTTGCAGGAAAAGATATTTATGCCTGTGGGCGGAGAGAAGAGTCTTTCTGTTGATGTCAGAGTAATCAGCGCGGGAAACAAGGATATTAAAGCCTTGACCAGAAAGGGACTTTTTAGGGAGGACCTCTATTATAGGGTGTCGGTTATCCCCATATCTCTTCCTCCATTAAGAGAGCGACTAGGGGACATTCCTCTTCTTGTTGAGCATTTTCTGAAGAAATTCTCTAAAGAGATTGGAAAAGAGTATTTAGAGATATCCCACCATGCCCTTGAATTGCTAACTTCATACCAATGGCCCGGCAATATCAGAGAACTTCGAAACGCCATTCAATATGCTTTGATAAAATGTAAAGCCGATAAGATAGAGGTAGCTCACCTGCCCCCTGAGATATCAGCGAATAGTGGCGGCTCCAAGAGGAAAACAGCCGGCAGACGCCCCAAATTAAGTGTCGAAGCAGTCAGAAGCGCTTTGACCAAAGCTGGTGGAAACAAGGCAAAAGCCGCGCGAGCCCTTGGCGTCAGCAGAACCACTCTCTACAGATATATTCGGGAAAATCATCTGTAACACTTTACACATATGTTCATAAATAATTACTGGACACTGTGGGTTTTCAAGGGAAATTCGGCACAGTTATGTAACTATTAGAATTGTATGGCAATTACAATTCCCATGGAAATAGTAGTATTTTCAATCCCTTAAAAAACATGTTCACATATTAAAGGTGTACAGGTGTGCCCGCAGAGAAGCATCCAGGATTTATCCCACTCTAACCATCTGATATTTAAGGTAAAAAAAGAACCCTATATGGGCGCCTCTTTTGGTATGGATTATGCCTATACACCTGGTAAAAGAGAACCAGCGAGGTAAACCCGATTGGCAAAAGCATATAATAAAAACATTCTGGCTGTCTTAAGAGTTGCCAGGGAAATGATGATCCTTGCCGACAGAGGGGACAATGACAGAGATGATGATGGATGCGGCGTCCTCTACGGAACCCTTAGAGACGCGGCTTATAAAATCAGGAAATTGGCTGAAAAAGAACGGGCGAGCCATCTTGAAAAAGGAAAATGGGACCTGGAAGCTCAAGTGAAAAGGTAAAAGGAGTTTTTGGCTTTATAATACGAGATAATTTTTTAGATTGGTCCAGGAGGATTACAAATGGATAGTACGATAATGGAGGAGAAGAAAATTGGAGACAAAGTGATTCGACTTTGTACCGGCTTTATTGTCGATATGGATGTTGAGGCTTTTGTTTTTGATATCACTTCCAACGCCAAGCTCGGTTCAGGATATGGCGGCGCCATAGCTATGCAGGCAGGGCCGGCAGTGCAAAAGGAGCTTGACGAAATCGGAATGGTGCCTACAGGGCACGCGGTAATGACCAGCGCGGGCAAATTAAAATCCAAGCAGATCATTCACGTGAACGGTCCAAAATTCCATGAGCCCGGCACAGAGGAAATACTTAAAAAAGTCACAATGGGGGCTTTGGAGCTGGCGGAAAAAAGCGGTCTTACCCAGCTTGCTTTTCCTCCTGTGGGAACAGGCATTTACCAGGTTCCTTTGGATGTTGCCGCCAAGGTAATGATTGACGCGACAGAAGAATTCCTTAAAGGGGACTCAAAATTGAAAGAAGTTCTTTTTGTCGCTTTGGATACCCGTGAGTTCAAACCGTTGCAAAAAAAGCTTGAGGGAGGACTATAATATGGAACACGCCGATGGAAGCGCCCTGCTATTTACCGCTGAGATAATTCACTGGGTTGCCCTTGCTTTTATGGGTACGGTTTACACCCTTAGATTATTCTGGATGTTCAAGTGGAATCCTGGAAAGGATCGCCAGGCGCCGGCCGAAAAATATGGCGACACCACTCTTTACCCCGCCTTCTATTCTTTGGCAAATGTGGCCATGCCCGGAAAGATGGAAAGCACTAGAGATAATTTCAGTTTCTGGCTGAACTTCGTGATTTTTCACATCTGCGCCTTTTCCGGAATCTTTTTCGCCATCATCAGTTCAGCCTATCGGCCTTTTGTAGAAGTAAAGGTCATCGCCCTCTATTTCCTGATGATTTTTGCAGTCGGTTTCCTTGTGGGAATTTATAGAGTTATTCGCAGGATCAGATCCCCTGTTTTACGCCTGGTGAGTTCTCCTGACGATTATTTCGCCATGGGCACTCTGACGGTTTGGTTTTTCCTGGGGATTTTCGCCGTAGGCTTTGTAATGGGTTGGGTTGAGAATGTTAACTACATGGTGGCTTTCCTTTTTGTCACCAGCTTTTTTCTTGTATATGTTCCCTTCTCAAAAATATCCCACTACCTCTATTATCCCTTTACCAGGTACTACATTGGAAAAACTTTAGGACATCGTGGTTCTCTGCCGGCAAAGACTGAAAAGGGATGAAAGGAGAATATTAATGGCTGAAAATAAATCATATAAAATCGATAAAATGGTGGAGTTGCTTGGTCCAAAGCTTTCCAGGCAGGTTGTCAGTTCCCTGGTTGGCTGTGTTCACTGCGGCATGTGTAATGACGCGTGCCACTATGTTCTTAGCCACCCTGATGATCCAAAGATGACGCCATCCTATAAAGCGGATCAGTTGAGAAAACTTTTCAAGCGTCATTATGACTGGACCGGGAAAGTGTTTCCCTGGTGGGTAAAAGCTGAGGTTCCAAAAACAGATGAGGACCTTGATAAGCTGAAAGATATTGCTTTTGGCACGTGTACCAACTGCCGGCGCTGCACGATCAACTGCCCGATGGGTGTTGACACGGCTACCTTGAATCGCATCATGCGGGGTCTTTTAACCAGAGTTGGGGTTATGCCTGAGGGGGTCCTTGTTGTCAGCAAGGATACATGGGAACTTGGAAATCAGATGGGGGTTCTTGAGGAGGATTACCTTGAGACTCTCGAATGGCTTGGGGAAGAGCTGGCCATGGAGATGGAAGATGAAGAGGCCAATATTCCCATTGACAAGCCCGACGCTGAAATAGTGTACACCATCAATCCAAGAGAAGTAAAATATGATCCCCGTACAAT
Source organism: uncultured bacterium (assembly GCA_964430795.1). Taxonomy (GTDB): domain Bacteria; phylum Lernaellota; class Lernaellaia; order JACKCT01; family CAYSHR01; genus CAYSHR01. Next base: position 533 of record CAYSHR010000360.1, on the reverse strand, counting down.
CACAAACGCGGCTTTGGTTTTTTATGCCGCCGGCGAGAACTGGACTATGCCCAGTTGGGGTTGGGACCAGACAAATTTCGGGCTATTTTCCGGTGACGACGCAATGGGCGCGGCCTCATGGCTTCATCTTCAGGAGAAATTCAAAGAGCTAAAAGGCAAGAAGCTTGTTATTTCAGAGTGTGGGCATGGATATCGTTCCACCCGTTGCGAAGGTCCCAACTGGTCCGGAATCGACCAGGATTTTCACATGGAAAGCTCTGTGATTACCATGATCCGGTATATCAAAGAGGGGAAGATCGTAGTTGACAAGAGCAAGAACTCCCTTCCTGTTACCTTCCATGACTCTTGCAATAACGCCAGAAGCTGCGGGTTTTTTGAAGAGCCTCGTGAGCTTCTGGACATGGTTTGCTCTGATTTTACAGAGATGACTCCCAATCGAACCGAGAATTACTGCTGCACCGGCGGCGGCGGCGCCATGTCCATGTCCGAATATACGCCGCGGCGACTTGTATCAGCCAAGATAAAAGCGGATC
>CAYSHR010000359.1:0-4520 GCA_964430795.1 uncultured bacterium | reverse complement strand
AAGAAAGATCAAGCAATGCCAGACCAGGCACAACTGGAACAAAAAATAAAATATCAGAAGTATAAAAAACTATGTAAATAAAAGCAGTTAGCCTCTTTCTACATATTTTTTACAGTTTAAGTTGATATATTCCACAAGTCAAGGCTTTAGTTATCAATTTTTTCCAATTTACCCACATAATTATCAAATTATCCCTATCTCCTTATTGAATATAAATCAGACTTTGGGCATGGACAGAGCGCCAATGTCGAGTTATTATCATCTTTACCAATTGGTTTCGGCAGAAATGACAAGTTAAATGAGTGATAAATCCATAATAAAATTTGAAATACGTTTGCCCTACATGTTTATTGAGGGAACAGCCAACAGGATTATAGAACTTGGAGTTGGCGGCGTTGAAATAGTTGATGATATTTCCCCTTCAATTTTAAGGACATACATTGAGGGTCAAGAAAACAGCAGAGTCTTTTATAACCAGATATCAACATATATCAATTCTCTTTATGAAATTTTCCCAAACGAGAAAGAGAGGGTGGAGATAACTTTAAAAGAGATCAAATCAGAAGACTGGGCTCAAAATTGGAAAAAGTACTTCAAACCTCTAGTTGTCACAAAAAGACTTGTAATTAAACCTACTTGGGAGGTTTTCAAAGAACTCAAAGGGCAGATTGTCATCAATATCGACCCTGAAATGGCCTTTGGAACCGGCACCCACGAAACCACCAGGATGTGTTTGGAAAAAATTGACGCGATATTTGAAGGTAAAAGCCTGAACCGCCCATTTTCATTTTTAGATGTAGGCACAGGAAGCGGTTTATTGGCTATAACAGCGGCTAAACTAGGCGCGAAAAGAGTTTTGGGAATTGATCATGATCATATTGCCATAAAAACCGCCAAAAAAAATGCTCAACTGAATTCAGTTGAAGATATCTGCTCCTTTACGAATAGAGATATCTCTATGATTTCAGGTAGTTTCGATCTTGTTGCCGCCAATATTACTAGTGACGTTCTTACCTCAATGGCCAAAGATATCAGCAGGAGACAGAAAAGGGGAAGTCTTTTGTTACTTACCGGAATCGTTAATGAAAAGGCAAACCAAGTTAAGGGAGGCTATTTGGAAATGGGGTATGTTGATTTCGAAAGTTACGTAACAAACGAATGGACTTTATGGTCCGCGAAAAAAAGATAGAAGGCAGATGAATAGACAAAAAGTCAAAAAACTACCAATGCAGGGCGGCAAACTGACCCTGAATAAAGACCATCACCATCATCTTATTCACGTTCTGAGGTATAATATTGGTGATATAATTACCCTTTTTGATGAATTGGGGTACGAAGCCAGGGGCGAAATCGTCTCTATTGAGAAAGAATCATTAACTGTTCTGACAGAAAACTCAAAACTCGTTGACAGAGAACCCAAGGTGCGAATAACAATGGCTTTTGCCCTATCAAAAGGGCAGAAACCGGAGTTTGTTCTTCAAAAGTGCACCGAGATCGGCGTATCCGAATTTCTGATTTTTCCTTCCGAAAGATCGATTGTAAGGCTCGATGAGAAGAAAATACCTTTAAAAATAAAACGATGGAAAAAGGTGATGGAATCAGCATGTATGCAAAGCGGCAGAGCTATAGTTCCGAAAATCGATTATATCCCGGATTTTGCCAAACTGCTTTTGACCATTGACTCAAAAAAACGATATTGCCCTGATTTAAGGGCAAAAGGGACTCTTTTGGAAACAATAAAGGGCTTTTCATCAAAATCAGCGGCTTTGCTTATCGGTCCTGAAGGTGGGTTAACCGAGAAGGAGATGAAATCAGCGGAGAATGGAGGTTTTGAAAGAATAAAAATCTCCAACCGAATTCTCAGGTCGGAGACCGCGGCAATAGTCGCGGCGTTTCCATTTACATTAATCGATTTCCGGTAAAAATCTTTCGCCATGCGCAAAATATTTTTCATTTTTCCTTTAATTCTTATATCGACGGTTTTGACCCTCATCTTGTTTACTAAACCTACCTATTACCATAGACCTGAAAACGAAACCCTCTTGATAAATATTTCGCCTCCCTCTCCTTTTGTTCCTCAGGCTTTGCTGGTCAATGAAAACCCTCTTGGGTTGATGCCTGTAGTTGAGAATTCAAAATGGGCCGCGTCAAATAGCCTAGGGCAATCATCAAGAACAATTCTTATCGGTTTTGAGGGCTTGAATTGGACGATTTTGAACCACCTGGTTTCAACTGGAAAAGCGCCCAATCTATCCTGGCTTATTTTGGCCGGATCATGGGGAATACTTCTAACAGGTGATTCCGGATACGCCACTCCACAAAAAGGATGGAGGCGAGTCTTGACAGGCAAAAATGAAATCCACAGCCCTTCTCTAAAGAGAAAGTTTTCATACCTTGAAAATAATTTTTCAGATGGTGACTTTCTCTTTATCGATATGCCTCTACCCGAAACAAAGAACCGGATTTTATTTTTTGACGGAAAAAAGCTTTCAGTCACTCCAATAACCAACTGGGCATCGCCTTTGGATTCAGCCAGTGAAAAGCTATCATATTTGAAAGATAAGAATTTCGATGGCGCCTTTATCGCCATTAATGAGCCTGATAAAACTCAGCATCGCGCCCTTTTGGGATACTTTATCTTTTCAATTAATGAAGTCGAAAATCTGAAGATAAATCCTGATTTTGAGGAACTATTTCGAAAAAATAATTTTGAATTGGAGAAAACCTACAAGGAACTTGACCGATTTGTCGGCACTTTAATGAATTCCTTTCCATCTTATAACCATATTCTCTTCTCAGTTCATGGCGCTGTTCTTTTTCCCTTTGATAACTACCTCAACTTTAGTCAAAAATGGTTTGAGGGAGTTGGAATAACCGGCGGCTCAAATACTACAGAACCTCTGAAAGTCACACTGAAGATCAATAACGGCTCTTTAGAGGGCACGCAAAAAACATATGGCATTTTAACTCCGGTAATCACTGATAAAGAAACGGGCAAAGAAACATCTTTCCAGATAAGGTATCCCAAATGGGAATTCGACATACCAGAAGGGATGTTTGGAGGAATATATTGTCGCCGGATTATAAATGAACTAAATGTTCTTTTGAAAAAAGATATGGTGCATGGAGTACAGCCAATCCTTGCCGGATATTCAAAGGGCAAAATTCTCATCTATCCAAACACGGAATTTCTCAAAATGACGCCTTTTGATTCTCTATTCGAATACGGAAACGGGATTAGTGTAACAAGGGTACAAGCAGGGCATCCAGGTGCCGCCGCCGGAATTTTTATCGCCAAAGGCAAAGGATTTGAGGCGGATAAAATCATAAAACCCATGGAACTCAAAGATGTCCTGTCCACAATACCAAAGCAAAATTGATGGCGGTTTCCAATCATCAAAACCTGTTTGCAACGGGTTTGTCGTAACCTGTCAATTCAACGTATGCAAGTCCTTTTACAGGGTCTTCATTTTCTCCCCATGTTCCGGTAACGCTGCATGCGCCCTCCCAGTAAATGATGTCGGAATTTTTCATAATCATCTCCTGGTCCGCCAAGAGCGGCGTCACTGTTAAAGTCGCGGGGATTTTTGGAAGAGTGATCTTCCATTGAGAGGGATAGGCGGCGCCGGTGTTGACGCTTTTCCATGTTTTTAATGTCTCAATAGCATAGTCAGGCATAGTTATGGCTGTAGGCGCGTTTTGTTCATTGATAACCGCGCCTACTGAATCCTTGGAGGTTTCTCCATCAATGTTGTGAATCTGGTAAAGCATAATGTCGTATCCGTTATCAAGGCCCAGGGCGAACCAGTCCCACCCTCTTGTGGATTCTTTTGGTTTGAAACTGGTGAATTCGTGATCCATCCAGGCACGCCCATTGACTTCTATCTTTTTGTTCTCAAGGGTGATCTTTCCTGATACTTCCATCCTGGGATAAGAGATGTAATAGCTTGGTATGCCATCGACCCCTTTCCAGTGATAGCCCTTTTCTCCATGGAGTACAGGACCTTTTCCCGGCTCTAAAGTAAGATCAATGCCAAATCCATTTTTTTTGTCAAAAGCGAAAAGCTTATGGGCGCCCTTCTCTTCTTTGGCATACCAATCACGAAGCCAGACATGATAGGCGTCTATTTTAGCGCCCACGTTATCAGATGAGTTCCTTTGGATGATATCGATATAATGAAACTTCCTTCGGTTTACATCAGTAACAGCCATATGGGCTGATAGGCCGTTAGGGTATAGAAACCACCAGACAGGCAATCCCATGTACCACATATTTACTGTGCGAACTCGAAAAAAGGTAAGTTCAAAACCATATTGGGCGCCTTTATCATCGAAGAGATGGCCGGTATAATACCACCACTCGGTTTTAAAATCGGTGTGGGCGCCGTGATCCTTTGGAAGCTCAACTCCAATTTGGGGAAAGGGATAGGCGGGAAATTCATCCTGATTAAGCCCCCTGTCATAAACACCATAGCCAAAAGACGCCAAAATCAGGATAAACAGAATTAAAAACCCAAAGC
>CAYSHR010000358.1:0-4531 GCA_964430795.1 uncultured bacterium | reverse complement strand
TGGATTTCTGGATAAGGACGATAGTTGTCCCAATTCTCCGGAGGATTTTGACAAGTGGAAAGATGATGACGGATGCCCGGAGATAGACAACGATTTTGATGGAATTCCTGATGGCAGGGATCAATGCCCCATGGCTGTGGAGGATGTTGATGGCTGGCAGGATGAAGATGGATGCCCCGACCCTGACAATGATTTTGATAAGATAGCCGATCTGGCCGATGCCTGTCCCAACGCCCCGGAGACTTATAACAACTTCCTCGATGATGATGGTTGTCCCGATTTTTTACCGACAAAACGAAAGATTATTCGCCTTCCAAAGGATGTAATTTTTATTGGTAAGACTTTAAAGCTTCCCAAGGGCGCTATTGAGGAACTTCAGAAATTCTCGGAACTTTGCATGGAGAACCCTGAGCTATATATTCGTATTGAAGGATATTCCGACAGAAAGGGTCCGCCGGATATATTAAAAGAGATGTCAAAAGAAAGAGCTGAGGAAATAAAAAATATTCTTGTTGATTTCGGACTTGATCAGGGCAGAATCACTACTTTTGGGTTTGGGTATAAGGAAGGCAAGACCAGGCGCTCAGGCTACTGGGCCGAGTTTGTTATATATCAAAGGTAATTTCTGTTGAATATCTCAGATAACAAAATTCAAACATTGGACGCCCTTCTGCCCTTACTTGAAAAACGGCGGGAAAAAGGCAAAAAAATTGTTTTCACAAATGGCTGTTTTGATCTGATTCATATAGGGCACGTAAGATATCTTACCAAGGCCAGGTCCTTTGGCGACCTTCTGGTCATAGGGGTAAATTCTGATGAAACAGTGAGACAATTAAAGGGCGAAAGCCGGCCGATAGTGCCATGCCGGGAAAGGATGGAGGTTCTGTCCGCCTTCTCTTTTTGTGATTATGTGGTTGAATTTAAAGAAGCTACTCCCCTTAAAATTATTTCTGAAATTTTACCCCATGTCCTGGTTAAAGGGGGAGACTGGCCACTGGATCAAATTGTGGGCAGAGATATTGTAAAAGCCAATAAAGGCGGAGTTGAGCGTGTAAAAGTCGAAAAAGATAAATCAACCACCAATCTTATTAACAGAATAATTGATTTAATCAACCCGTAACTCATCACTCTTTTGAGATGTCGCCAAGGGTAAGAAGCAAGATAACAATCTTGACAAGGTCCCACAAAAGAAACCTGGATGGGTGTGGGATATGTTCTTCTCCAGCTTTGAGGATGATCTGCTTTTAAATGGATAGAAAAAGACCGGCTCGCCCCTTTTCGATCTTGAAAGACCCCAACTCTATTACTCAACGCAAAAGCTGCTGGCAAAAGAGAGGTTCCACATGAACGCCAAAGGATACAGGCTTCTGGCAAATAGAATAGTCAAAGGCTTTGCCGCTTTCCATAAATGGGAGAAAATCCACAGGTTACTCGAAGATAAAATAGCTTCTGGAAGATGTGGCGCCGGCGTGATTACAAAGTCCAAATAACAGACCGGTTAATGCCCAAATAAAACACCGCTTATCCTGGCAAACAATATTTTCACCTGGGCCAAGCTCTTTATTTCTTTTAGAAGCCCCCATATAATGCCGGCTCTTAGATAGAATCGCAGGTGGGCGTTTCGCGAAAGCCGCGCGAGTTTCCTGATTGAAATCCCCGGAGGATGATAAGCGATGGAATGAATATATAGATCATCCAACTTTACCTGGCTCATTTGATCCAAGTTCTTCAGATCGTCATAGAGTTCGCTTCCTGGAAAAGGAGTAAAATTGAAAAAGTTTGCCCTGTCAATTGGCAACCTAAGTGAAAATCCGATGGTTTTTTGGATATCCGACTCATTCTCTTTTGGATGCCCGACAATAAAAAAACCTGTCAGTTTAATATTGGTGGTTTTTTTCAGCATCCTTACTTTTTTTTCTATCACATCGGTAGTTAACGACTTTTTTATCTCCTTTAGAAACCGATCAGCGCCAAACTCGATGCCAATGGCCAGGGAATAGCATCCGGCTTTTTCCATAAGCAGGGCAAGCTCGTGGTCAATTTTATCCAATCGTATTCCATTTGGGCACGCCCATGGCATGGAGATATTTCTTTCTATCATCAATTCGCAAAATTCTTTAACAAACGTCCTCTTCTGAGTGAAATTATCATCCATAAAATGGATCTCGCCCATGTCGAAATTCTCTTTTAGCAGGGCCATTTCCCTTATCACCCTTTTTGGCGATCTGGACCTCAATTTCTTTCCCATGGCTCTTCCCGCACCGCAAAAGGTACAAGGATAAGGGCACCCTCTTGTGGCGATAACAGGGGCTACTTTGCCGGCTTTTGAAAAAATACCATTTGGCGCCAGAGGAAATTTATCCGGCTCTAAAAGATCCCAGGCCGGCAGTCCAAGAGAATCGAGGTCGTCAATAAAACTGATTTGATTTACATTTACATTTCCAAGGTTATCCTTCCAGGCAAGGTTTGGCACCCTACTCAAATCACTCTCTTTCTTTTCCATCTCTCCAAAGAGTTTTAACGCGCTCATCTCTCCTTCTCCCTGAATCAGGAAGTCGGCCTTTGGAATTAACTCGAATGTCTGCTCCGGCTCAAAAGTAGGGTGAGGGCCGCCAAGAACAATTCTGATATGAGAATCAACATCCTTAACGGAATTTACATAATCCGACACCGCCGGTATAAAAGACGAAAAGGTGGTTATGCCCACCCAGGATGGTTTTTCAACTCCAACGATACTTTGAAAATCTTCTGGTGAAATATTGTCTCTGTTGGCGTCGATAATCAGCGGATCAAAATTATTATCCCGAAGCACCTTTGCCATATGGCCAAGACCGATATTGGGAATAACCGTATAGCTGATCCCCTTATGCCTTCTCGGGTTCAGCAAAATCACCTTTTTTCCCATGCTAATCCTGACAATTCTCCGCTGGGATGGTTTTTCTCATCGAGTTATGAAAACGATAAATCAGGTTCAGATATCCGCGGATAGTGTTGCCCATATCCATTTTCGAAGTGCTCTGCTTCAGATTATAATTATAGAGATGGGGAACCTCGGTAACCCGAGCTCCACTGGAGGCGATCTTCAGAAGAAGCTCAGCATTGGCGGCAAATCCTTTTTCATTAAAGAGACATCCATTTGAGCTTTTTGCGATCTCATTAATAATCGACAGGCGATACGCCCTGTAAAATATTGTATAATCACAAACTCCGGGATATCCAATGGCCCACCGAAGTGCAAAATTTCCCACCGCTGACATTGATCTTCTTATCAGGGGAAAACCTTTTGCGCCCCCCCCTGAAAGATGCCTGGAACCAATGGCCACGTCAAATCCATCATCGATCTTATCACAAAGCTTTGAGAGTATTTTTATGTCGTTTGTACCATCGGCTTCCAGAACAACGAGAATCCTTTTTAAATCTCCCTTTTCAAGAACCCATCTGATTCCGGTTTCCAATGCCCTTGCCACACCAAGATTTTTATCGTGGCGAAGCAGAACAACATCCTTCCTCTGTTCAACTTCTGTTAAAAACGGTCTTGACTCATCCGTGCTTCCATCATCCACCAGGACCAATGTGGCTTTTAGAGCCTGCTTCTCCACTTCATCCAGAAGATTTGTAAAAAAATGTCCAACAGCGGCGCCTTCGTTGTAAGCTGGTATAACAATGTAAAGTCCGGGCAATTCCACTTGGCTAAAATCTCCCAATTTTTTGCCTGTCTATTATAACCTATCCTTTTAACAGTGTCGAAAAAGTAGAAAAAAAATCCCCGATCCAGAAAAAAGACCGGGGATTTATCAATATTATCACTCTGTTTTATTCAGCGGGCACTTTGACCTCACGGTAGAATATTCCTTTTGGCGTCACATCGGTGGGGAATCCGATATTTGAAACATTATCCCATGAGCCGGCGTCACGGAACAGGACAATTCCGGATGTTCCAGGATCAAGGTCCTCAGCTCCCACCGCGTATCCTCTGGCTCGGCTTGCGCCGACGCCCACCAGGGTAAGATCGTTATCCGTGGTGTAACCAAATGCCGCCTGAACAGGATCCGCGCCGTTGAGCACCTCGAAAATCAGGGGAAGAAAGTCCGCGCCATCCATGACGTAGCCCACGAAATAGACATAGGTTGACGCGCCGTTTTCGGCCATTCCCAGGGCCAAAAGGCTAAATTCCCCGTCTATTCCAAGATCAAGAACGCTCCATTCGGTCCCATCATAGGCATAAGCCACTCCCACCATATCGCCGCTTTCATCTCCCTGGCCAACAACATAAATATTGTCACCCGCGTAAGCGACTCCGTATAGCATGATGTCATCCACACCCGGCACGTCCGGCAGAGTAACGACCTCCCAGCCCGAGCCGGTGTTTTCAACGTAGGCGGGGTCTCCTCCTCCAGTATATCCAACAGCCGCGGCCCTGTCTTGATCTGCATGGAGCTTGGTAAAGGCGGCGCCGGCTATGGCGGTTGTATCTTCAACAATCCAATCGTCTCCATCATATTTATAGACACTGGCGTCGGCTGTATCACAT
>CAYSHR010000357.1:0-4544 GCA_964430795.1 uncultured bacterium | reverse complement strand
GAACAATGCCCAGCTAAGAGATAGAAAGCTTATCCGTATTCCGGCAATGAGAGGGGCTCTTTTTATACTGCCTTCAGAGCGAATACCCATGATCCTTGGAGCTTTTCGTCTTAAGCAAAGGATCATAAATAAGTTCTATTCGGTAGGCCAATAACCTCCGGGCGATATCAAACAGTCAAAAAAGAGGGTTCTTGACGCTTTACGGGAAGAGCCCCTTACTCAAAAGCAACTCAGAATCTCCCTGGCTGATATCGCCGAGAAAAAAATCGCGGGAAACAGGGCTGAAAAATCGACCCTCCTCAATTTTATTTTGCAACTTCTTCACATGGAAGGAATTGTAATTTCAGAGAAGGTTGTTTCTCAAAATAGAGTCAAAAACAGAACAAGATATGTGAGAGTCGCGGCTACGTATCACAATCTCCACAAGCCTCCTGCTGAAGAGAAATGCATCGAGGATTTGATTCACTGGTATTTTGATACCCAGGGTCCGGCTGATTTGGATGATCTTTCCTGGTGGTCCGGCATTGGTAAGATCACCCTTAAGAAGATCATTGGCAATGTAAAGCTTACCGAGGTTGAGGTTGGCGAGAATCAAAGAAAGATGCTTGTTACTCCAAGGCTCTATCGAAGGATAGCCGAGAGTTCAGCCAAACCGGTTAAACGTCTTCGCCTTTTGCCCTATGAGGACCCCTATCTGAAATGCCACAAAGACAAGTCCCTGGTTCTTTCAGGTGTGCCGGCCGCCACTGTTTATGAGCGGGGCGAAGCAAGACCGACAATCCTTAGTGACGGAAGAGTTGTTGGGCTTTGGAGATTTGTCGAGCACAGTGATGAGTTGCTGGTTGGAGTGGAGATATTTGATAAAGACGCCGTGGATATGGATATTCTCAATAAAGAGAAAGAGAAAGTGATCGCCTTCGCTAGAACCCATTTTAAAAAGAACATGGACAATTACTCAAAAGGAATCTTTACCGGTACCGAACCTTACGCCTAGCACCTACTTGCTTGTCTCTACCTGGCCAGGCAAAGCTTCGTCTGTTTTCAATTCTATTTCCAAAGGCGTTTTATGAGACATAAAAATATTTTTGGTAGTTACCTGAGTATAGTCGGCAAAAGCCTCTTTTAATTTATTCCTGATAAAATCGGTGTTGACTTTACCGGGCTTGTTTCTAAATTCTCCTTCGAGCAGGATGGAGCTTTTCAAATCGATTTTAGCGTGGTCTTCCATTATCAAGTTGTAAAAAAGTTTGCCGCGGGCAATGTTTTCAAGGGCTTTTGATGGATTGTCGCCTTGTAGTTTTTCTATCTGTGAAACAGAGTGAAGCACTCCAATCAAATATCCGCTTTTGATGATCTTAATAAATTTGTCGGCCTGGTTCTCAAAATCATTCGGGTTTTTCCCAGCCAGGGCTATTAATTTATCAAGGTCGGAGCTATAAGCAGCCTTGAGAAGGTCTTTGTTTTTTTGAAGCCCGGACCAGGAGAAAATTGCCGGCTCGATCACTTTAAGGCATGCTTTTAATCTTAAAACAGATGGGTTTATATCAGCGCCTGATTGTTTCATGCTTTCGATTTCCTGGAGAAGCAAACTGAAAAAGCCCTGCTGTATTTTTATATCAATTATCTCAATGGCGACATTTGGGATGTTGCCCTTTGGGCCTTGGGCAAGAGCGTCTCTCACATTTCCATCAAGCCGGCGCCGCTCTGATTTATCCACCTTTTTGAACAAGGGAGAAAGTTGGGAAAGGTAGATTTTCTCCGCGCTCTTAAAATCGGGATGCGCCTTTTTAAGAAGCTCTAATATGTCAAAGTAGCTTCCCGCGGCTTTTGCCATTTTTTCCGGGTCCATAGGTCTTTTTATTGACAAAACATAAAGGGCAAGAACAATGGCAATAAAAGTGATGGACAATATCAGAACAGTTTGTATCTTTTTCATATAAGTTATTCCTCAATATCGGCCTGTATGGTTTTTCATCAATTTGTTATTTTTCTCTCATATCCTCTAGTTTGCCAAGCTCTTTAAAACCGGTGGAGAAAATCCAGGCGCCATTTGCGTCAATTATAAAGCACTCAACGCCAAAAAGGGATTCAGCTAGTTCCAAACCCTTTTTTGGGCCAAGGATAAAAATCGCGGTGGCCAGTCCATCGGCCATGGCTGTAGTATTGGCGATAATTGTGACGCTCATGGAGAGGTTCCCGGGGCGCCCTGTTCTTGGATCAATAATGTGGTGATGCCTGACGCCGTCCCTGATAAAAAAGCGCTCATAATCGCCACTGGTAACAATGGCGTGATCTTTTACTCTGACCGCGGCGATAACCGAATCACGACCACCTCTTGGATTTCTGATGCCCACCTTCCATTCTCTATTACCTTTTGCCCCGGAAACAAACATGTCGCCACCGGCGTTAACAATAAAATCGGTAAAGCCGTTCTGTTTTAAAATGAGGCATGCCCTGTCAACGGCGTACCCCTTGATTAAACCTCCCAGACCAATCCTGGCGCCTTTTTCATCAAGGTAAACAGTTCTCTTTTCCTTGTCGATAACCAGGTGCTTAATGCCGACAGATTTCATGGCTTTTTCAATCTTCCCTACATCAGGCACTTTTGGATTCCCGGCCTTAAAGTCATATAGTTTGCCGGCGGAGGCGAATGTTGGATCAAAAGCGCCGTGGCTGATTTTCGCCAGGTCAAGGCTTTTCTCCAGCGTTAAAATTACTTCCATGTCAACCGTCACCGGATGTTTTCCGGCAGCCTGGTTTATCTTCGAGATAGCCGAATTCTCCATATAGCTCGAAAAGAGATTTTCAACTCTGTCAATCTCATCAAAAGCCTTGCCTATTGCCTTTTGAGCGGCTTCTTCCTTTTCTCCCCATACAAGGATTGTGACAACCGTCCCCATTTTTCTCTCGACTTTCTCAAACACTTCGCCAAAAGCATTTTTGGGAAAAAAAAAGAGAAACAGAATTGAAAATTGAAGCAAAAAAAATGCCGAGGAAAAAAAAGGGTTTTTCCTGATAAGCAAAACCAAATTTGTTGTTAAGTTGAATCTATTCATGATGGTTAAAATGGTATAAAAAGCCTGGCTCCTCCACGATAATCATCCTCAAAGAACAGGGCATAATTACCAAAAAGAGGGTATCTGGCCTCAAAGTATATTTCGAGAGGAACATGATAATGGTACATGGGAACTCTTACCGCGCCCATGGCGGTGCTTTTTAATTCTTCTGTGTAAGAATCAAAAAGGTCCAACATTTTTTCAAAGGCCACGCTGTTGGAATCCAAGTCAGGTTCCTGAGCCCAGGAAAACTCATATCCAAATCCGAAATTCGCGTACTTAAAATCAAAGCCCCAATACCCAAGGCCGGCAAAGGCGCTGCCCGGCGTAACATAGTAGTAGTCATCCATATTGGAGATATCCGGGAAATAATCGGTGTTTACGCCGAAGGCTTCCAGGGAATTTATGGATGCCTGATCCGGTTTTCCAAGGCTTGGAGAAAAGCGTTTTCCTTTGAAGCGGTAGGAGTAATCTCCTTTTAAGGACCAGAACATAAAGCCGGCAGGCTCAGGTGGGCGAAAATCAAAACCAAAACCGGCGCCAAATCCAAAGGACCCTTTGCCCGTATCACGGTCAGGCCCCAGACCATAGATCAGCGCCTGATTCGGTTCTGCCAACCGGCCCGATGGGAAAAACACTTTCGCGAAAAAGAGTGACGAAAAGTTATTGTTTCTAAAAAAATTCCAGCCGGCCTCAATATTTATATCCCCCATTTCCCATGCTTTTGACTCGTATCTCGATACAGGGCGAGGGCGGCCCAACGCCTCAAGAAAATCGATAAACTCCCTGGTGGACCGGATTCCCAGGGGAGCACTCCGCCCTGGAGAAAAATTGTAGGTCATGGAGTTATTCTGAAAAGCCATGGGTACATTTAAGGAGATATTCAGACTATCGGTTATGCCATAAGCAAGAGAAAGGTCGTGGAACTGTGAGCTTCCCTTGGCATTAATTTTAAGGGAAAAAAAATCGTCGTTATTCAAGGACGGTTCCATAAAATCAACCGGGTCAATCACCCGCCCTATATCACCATCTTCATTGAAACGGGAGTCCCAGCGCAAGAACCTTGTTGAAAAATTGATGGAGAAGAAACCTTTAGGCGGTAAAGGCGTGGCAAAACCCCAACGGTCATAGTATGTACGGGAGAGAAAACCAAGCCTTTGCCCATAATATGAAAAATAACCTTTTTCCTCCTTTTCCTGATCCGTCTCATCGTTTTGTTTATCCGCGGCCGGACAGGGCGTTGCCGGAAAAAAAGCCAAGATGGAAACAACTGCGGCCAATAAAAAAAGAAGAAAGACTTTTCTAAAAAAAGATATTAAAAAGACCAAGTTCAGCGTCCAATCATAAGGTGATAAAGGATAAAAGAAGCTCGACCAATTCCAGCATTTCCTCAATATCCTCAAGGAGAGGTCTAAGTCCTTTCGGGTCAGGATTTCTCATACCATAAGCGATGTCGATTTCTCCATATCCAAGTACATACAGGGCGTC
>CAYSHR010000356.1:0-4547 GCA_964430795.1 uncultured bacterium | reverse complement strand
CGAAAAAAGCCGCCGATGCTTATGGCTTGCGGATTTTATAAGCTTCCCGCCGCCATTTTGGCCAAAAATCGGCTGAAATGGTAAAATCAGGAGTACACAAAAAACCAATCGCGGATTTTGGGAAAATTCTGAGATGTTGACATTTTTCATGTTGATTGTTAGTTTTACACCACTTTGTCAATATTTTTTGACTAAGAAGACTTCCAGGTGAGAATGGGTGAGAGTTAAACGAGTAGGTTATGAAACGAAATATTTTAATCATTTTCTCCCTTATTATTATGGGAGCCCTTTGTGTAACTCACAAACTTGACGCCCAAGCTCAATCCTCTGATATAAACTCCTCCTCTAAAGAAGAAATTATCTCTTTTACCAACCATCCTCTTGACCATCGTTATCGCCTCCTGTATGACGACCGTGACGAATCCTCCATAATGGCAATCGCGGAAAACAGCAGGTTGAATAAAAGGCAGCTTTTAAAGATGCTCATTGATACGGCAAAAGGATTCGATATTGAACCCGCTCTACTGGTGGCCATAGCCACCCAGGAAAGCATGCTCGATCCAAACGCCAGATCACACATGGGCGCCATGGGGTTGATGCAACTTATGCCCGCCACTGCCAGAAGATTTGGTGTTAGGAATATTTTGGATCCCAAGCAAAACGCGGAAGGAGGGGCAAGGTATTTCAGATTCCTCATGAATGAATTTAATGGAAATGTGGAATTGGCTCTTGCCGCCTATAACGCGGGATCAGCGCCGGTCCATGAATATAACGCCATTCCACCCTTTGCCCAAACTCAGACTTTTGTTGATCGGGTCCTTAAGTTGAGAGACCATTACCGTCAGGTGCTTGAATGAAAAACCCAGGCATTTGGACTCCTGCCAACATTCTCTCCCTGGCCAGAATCGGCGCCGCGCCCATTGTTCTTCTGATCCTATACCTGGAACTATATATAAACGGCGCAAAATCTCCTGAACTGCTGGATCAAATTCAAAACCCATGGATTACCTTGATCGCGTTTTTCTTTTTTCTCTTTGCCTCTTTATCAGACATGTTCGATGGCTATCTGGCAAGAAAACGCAATGAAGTTACTACCCTGGGCAAGTTCCTTGATCCACTGGCGGACAAAATATTAGTGACTACGGTGCTGATAATGCTTGTAAAATTTGACTGGGCGCCGGCCTGGTTAGTGGTTTTCATTATTATTCGGGAGGTGGCCATAACCGCCATGAGGTCTATTGCCAGTTCTGAAGGCAAAGTAATCCCAGCCGGGCCGTGGGGGAAAATCAAGACTGTTGTGCAACTGGTCGCACTCCATTTTCTGCTGATTCATTACTCTTATTTTGGCATTCCATTTCATTTTATTGGTACAATTCTCCTTTATGCCGCTTTTGTTTTGACCATTTATTCGGGTCTGGATTACATGAATAAATATTTTTCTCAAAGAGAAACCCCTAAAAGAGAAATAGGGGAAAATTGAAGTTATCTCCTTGATCGGTTTATAAGGTTATTTGTCCAATACCTTAAAAAACAACAGTTTTTTGAAACATTCACAAGAAACAGGTAGGCGGATTGGACACCATCGTGTACCCAATTTATCTTTTTTTATTAGACCTTTGAACCTATAAGATTAAAAAACTTCTTGACATTATTATTTCATTAGATTATCAAATGAGAAACTTACCATTTTTCTATTTTGGCTAAGGATATCAGCTTTTCGGAGGGGATAATGAGAAAAGCGACTATGGTAGTCATTTTTACCCTGGCAATGTTAACTCTGACTATACCCGCCATTGGGGCAGAACCGGTTGATAACGTTTTCATCACCGGATTGGATGTAGGGTATTATGGAGCGACTGGCTGGATCGGTGAAAATTTTGATGGTGGTCCGGGTTTCGGACTATTCTTCGGATATGGCATTACGGAATATTTTTCCATGCAGTTGGATTATATGCCCATGATAATGACATCGCCAAGCGGTGATGATGTTAAAGGCATGGATACGGCTGTCTGGGGTGGATATTCAAATGGTGGAATCGGCGCTATCGGCATTTCAGGGAGGTTATACCCCAGAAAAGTCTATCGTGAAGCCGATTTTAAGGTTGTACAGCCCTATCTGGCCCTTGGGTTTAAGTATCTGTCAGCTCGTTGGGAATGGAAGAATTCCACCAGCGATAACGATGATACTGACGATAGCACAGTTGACACTCTCCACAAGACAGCTTTGGATAATGGCGATGAATATGATGGAGTGACAAATATTCTTTTTGATTTCCGTTTTGGCATTGATTTCCATATAACGGATTTTGTCTCTCTTGGACCGTCATTGGGCATTCATAAACCATTTATGATGGGAGATTATATCCAAGGCGAAACCATGGACAGAGATTTTAAATCCGATTGGGAAGGCTCAATGCTCTGGGATGCCGCTCTTGGATTGAAGTTCCAGTGGTAAGAACACCAATTTTCTTACGCCGGGAGGTTTAAGGTGAAACGAATTCTTTTGATTCTTGTTGTGATATCAGTTTTCTGGTTGATGGCTATTTCCGCCAGTGGGGATGATTTCATAGGCGGACACATCATCTCTTCCTATGAAAAGGTTATCGGCCCTCATCCTTCACCATATTTTGACGCCTTTAAAAAACTAGGCAGAGGTTTGGTGAATATGGGCACGGCGCCTATCGAACTTATTAAACAGCCGGTAGTTGAAGCTGAAAAAGGCGAGAGCGTCGGTGAGTTTTTAACAGGACTGGTTTATGGTTCATTCGCCGGAATTAGCTGGACCATCTATAGAGAGCTTGACGGCATATATGAAGTGGGCACTTTTTATCTACCCAGCCTGGAGCCGGCGATTAATCCCGAATATATATTCTGATATTTTCCGAATGCTTTATCGCGTTATGGATAAACAATACTTTCAATACCTGTCGATTCTCTCGACGGGTATTTTTATTTTATTATGAAAAACAAAACTTATATTTCCATTCTTCTTGTTGCTCTTCTACTCTTTTTTTGTTGCGCCAAAGATTTTCCCGGTGAAATTGTTCTAAAAAAAGCAGGGAAAGGCAAAGGCGCCTGTTTTGGCGTAATAGATGGAATAACAATTACAAAAGACTCAATTGCTGTTTTTCAATTCCCTGATGGCAATGCAAAATATAGAACCAAAATGGGTAAGGGAGGCATCTTTCTACTTAATAAAAAACCGGGTGAATATAAACTCCTCTCCTATACATTTGTAAACGAGTCCGGGACAATTGAAGTCATTCTCCAAAAGCCTCTGCACTTTGAAATAGAAGGTGGGAAGGTAAAGTATATTGGACGAATATTTACGTCTCCCATATCAAATGATGTTTATCTGATTGACGAATTTGTCAGGGATTCCTCGATATTTACCCATCACTTTGGATCGAAGACTCCCTTTGTCTCAAATTTTCCAAATGAAAAATACTACGGGTTGATGAGAGCGGCCAAGGGACCCCTTAAAAGCGATTCACAAAGAGCATCGGCGGCCATGATTAAATTCTCTTTCACGGTTTTTCTTCTTGGAGATGTACGCCCGGGCTTTGAAGTTCTTCTTGATGATATTCCCAATATCTCGGAAATTCCTCCTCACCAGGTTGAAATTGACGGTTTCTCCATTGATCGGGATCCTGTGACAAATTCGCAACTTTCCGCTTTCGCGAAAGAAGCCCGGATCAATCTCCCATCCGGTTGCAACAAGGGCGCTTCCCGCTTTTATGGCAACTCAGTTAAACCCGGCTGGGAAAACAAACCCGCCACATGCGTCTCCTGGGAGATGGCAATGGCTTATTGCGCCGGGCGAAATGGAAGTTTGCCTACTGAGGCTCAATGGGAACTTGCCACACGAGGGAAACCCTGGGGAAACAGAAAATATGGTGGAATCAAAAGGGGTGTGATTCCTGGTGAATCATCAGGAAACAGGGCAATCGGCAGCGCCAATTGGTGGGTATCACCCTGGGGTATGACGGTTGATGGAAAAGTTATCGCTGAATGGGTATATGACAGATATTCCCAGAGATATTACCAGGAAGGTCCATCGAAAAATCCCAGGGGACCAAAAACAGGGAGTAATCATGTTGTCAGAGCGGGTCCTTATCGCTTTGAACTGGATGGAAAATACAGGTCGGTAAAAATCGGCTTCAGGTGCGTAAAATCAGACCTCGTCCCGCCCTTTACTTCCAGCACCTTGGAGCCTGATCCCGATACAGCCAGGGGAACATCTTACAATACCGATGGTCTGTCAAGACTCGTGGTAAAAAAGAGGTCGAGAATATACTTCAAACCAACCATTGCCTCCCAGGTTATTTTGGAAGTAAAATCGGGGGTGGTGGTAATAAATCTTGGACGTGAAGCGGGTTGGTGGCACGTACGTATGGAAGATGGGCGAGAGGGATATCTATTCGAGGATTTCGCTCGTCCTCTAAAATGATATTCTATTCACATCCCGGATCAATCTCTCCCGATTCAAGAGAAAAAGCTTCAATCTCAATAATCTCATATTTATACAGAAGAGCGTTTAACTGGTT
>CAYSHR010000355.1:0-4549 GCA_964430795.1 uncultured bacterium | reverse complement strand
GTGTTTGAAACGTTGAGAAAATTGATTTTTTAACCCAATTAGCCAGGAGGGCAAGCAATGGACAGAAACAGGACAAAACTCGTAATCACAATCATGGCAATGGCGATTCTCGGATTATCAACCGGCGCCTTCGCTCAAAGCGAGGATGGCGATTTTCCGGACAGTAACGGCGATATTCGCACGACTCTGACTCTTTTTGGAATAAATACCGGCCAAAATGTTGAACCTACTTTTCTTCCTCTGGAAGAAGACCGTTTTGGTGTTATGATCGAAGATATTCTTATCGTACCCGAAACAGTAACTCAACCGACGGTCTATGATATTGATGTTAGTGGAAAGATAAGCAACAATGGCAAAACCCCCATGTTGGTCATGGTTTTCATCGGAAATCCCGCTGCCGTATCCGCTCATCCCTGGGCACATCTTGTGATCAAGGGATTCGTGGCGCCGGGCGAGAATAGGAACTTTGATTCCATGGTTACTCCCTTGTGGGAACCTAAAATGGCCAAGCAGATCATGAACGCTTATGGCGATGATGTTAAAGCCTACCTTGCTGTTTTCAGCAACGAGCCGGTTACCGGAAACACCATGGGATTGCAAATGTACACCATCCTTGGAAATTGATGGAATAGAGAAATAGAGAAGAACAGAGGGTCGGATTTTCCGGCCCTTTTTTCTGTCTCCCTGATAATTTGTTAATATTCCACCATGGGGACATATCCCCCGATCCATTACCTTGCCCTTTTGGCGCAAAAGGAATACGGCTATCGCCCAACCACCCCTTGACTTGATTTTCAGTAAACATATAATGAGAAACAGGATCGGCAAGAAATGTCAAAAAGGGAATTTTTGACAAAGGGAATCTTTTTTTATTTTATATTTTACCAAAACGGGGTGCATAATTGAAGCCAAATGGACGATCTTTTTATAAAGCCCTAGCCCTGGTATTGATGACTATCCTCGCAACGTCCATCGTCGTTACGCTTTCGGGCTGTGACGCCTATTATTCCTGGCGAACCTATAGCAAAGCCGAAGATGCTTATAAGCAGGGAGACATTAAAACGGCATATACTCTTCTTGAGTCCATACCAAGCTATGGTGATTCTGAAGACATCAGGCTCGATGTCAAGTACCAATACGCCAACTATCTTTCCACAGTAAAAAAATACGAAAAGTCGGTAGAAATATATGAAACCATTTTGGAATTTAAGGACGCCAAAACCAAGTTAAGAGCCACTTATAAAAACTGGGCCGAAAAGCTTACCGCCCTGGGTGAACATGGCAAGGCTCTGGAGATTTACGAAAAACTTGGCGAAAAAGAACAGGCTTTTGAGGCGCTTTTAAAGCAGGTGGATGAAAACATAAATCTGGGGCAGTATGAAAAAGCGTTAAAGGCTCTTGAAAAAATTAGCAACAATCAAAAAGCCCAGGACCTGGAAAAAGCCGCTCAGAAGGGCGCCCTCTATTTGAAAATGGTGGCTTCATTAGGGAAGAATGATTTTTCCACAGCCAGGAAAACCATGGAAAAGGCTGTAAAGATCAGGCAGAACAAAAGCCTTGTTTTTGAGGGTTCCTATATTGAGCAATATTGCACCGCTCTAAAACCCGTTGTCTCCAGGCTTGGCAGTGAAAACAAATTTGATGAAGTATTAAAAGGGGTTTACCCGGTATGGCATGTTATTTCCGAAAAGGGATACCAGGATTGTAATGATTGCCTGAAAATGATGAACGTCGCGGCTGACAGATTTTTTTATTCCGAAACCAACAATGCTGACTGGCATCAGAAAATAGATAGTTATAGAGAGAGGTTCACAGATAGAACCGCCAGATGCAACCTATATGGTGGAATTATGAGCCAGCATCTTCAAAGAACAAGCCGGCTGATAAATGTTCTTATGGCTATGGAAGCCATTGGCCAGGAGTGCAACGATTCTCTGGCTCTGAACTGGGAGGAGATTATCAAGACCGTGGAGCTAAATCTTTCAACCATGGTTCTTCGCTGGAAAAAGAACCGCAAATACAGAAAGATCATCATTCTTCAGAAATATATTTCAAGTAAACTCAAAGATATTCCCCTTGAGCTTGGCAACTGGGGTGAGTTCAAGGAAGATAGCCTGCTGCCTGAATATAAGTTTACCTCCACAAAGCTTGGAGATAACAAATATATGATTGCCGGCTGGGTAAAAAATCCATCTAATTACCGCCCTTTAATTCTAAGCGGTGTGGCCATGGATTGCCAGAGGAAAGATACGGGGAAAATTGTAGCTAATTGCGCAAAGACGAACTTTTCCAGGACCATACTTCCTTCAAAAAGAATAGCGTTAAACGGCAGAGCCATAGTTCCGTCGGGCACAAAAGAGATAGTCCAATTTTCTCTTGACGCCAAATTCGAGGACGTCAACGTTTCAGATGTTAGCGCCGCCGATCTTTTTAGCCGGGATGATATGATTCCTGTTGTCAGCCCTTAAAATCTATGACCCTTGCCCTTGTACGGCTCTCCTAAAAGGAGAGGAAAAAGAAAGAAAAAATATTGGCTAAGGCTGTGGTAATGCTTTCCGGGGGACTTGATTCCCTTTTAACAGTAAAGACCTTATTGGACCTGGGTCTTGATGTCCATCCAGTGCACCTGGTTATGCCTTTCGGAATTCCATCTGATAAGCCACTGAGAGTTGAGAAGGCCTGCGCCGGGATTGGGATTAAACCCGTCATTATAAGCAGAGGGCGGGCATTTATGGATATGGTCAGAAAACCCCGGTTTGGCTATGGAAAAAATATGAATCCCTGTATTGATTGCAGGATAGCCATGTTTAAAAACGCGAAAAGAATTATGAGAGAGGTTGGAGGAGATTTTATTGCCACCGGAGAAGTTATCGGGCAACGTCCAATGAGCCAGCGAAGGGACGCCATGAGCCTGATAGATAGAGAAGCCGATGTCAAAGGACTCATTCTCAGACCCCTGTGCGCAAAAAATCTTGAGCCCTCTATAGCTGAGATTAATGGTCTTGTAGATAGAGAGAAGCTCTATGATTATACCGGTAGAAGCAGAAAACCCCAGATCGCATTAGCAAAAAAACTTGGGATAACCGACTATCCAACTCCTGCTGGAGGGTGTGAGGTGACAGAACCCGGATTCTCCGCCCGGTTGAGACATCTGTTTGAAATTACGGAAAAAGATGAGGTGGACGACTGGAATATGCTTCTTGTCGGCCGCCATATTATTCTGGGTCCAAAGACAAAGGCCATTGTCTCCAGAAATGAAAAGGAAAATAAATGGCTTGAGAAATTCTCAAAAGATGGCGATGGAATATTAGAACCGGTAAATTTCCCCGGTCCCACAGCCGCGATTACGGGATCACACAATCAGGAGGATGTTTCCTTTTTGGCCGCTGTGATGTTAAAATATGGAAAACCACCCTCGGATGGAAAAGAGGGGGAGGTTGAATACAGATTCCAAGGGAAAAGGAGTATTGTTAAAATTAAGCATGGGGCAACACAAGATCAAATAGCGCCAAAACTTGTCTCATGATTGATTTTTTAAGGACACCTTGTTGCAGGCAAGTCAGGGTCAGGATAATTCCATTGAGAAAAGAATGATCTTTGATTGGTAAAGTTGCTTCCAAAAGGCGGTCTTGGATAGAGGAACTTTTTTGATGAAGGTCTCAAATAAAATATTGATTGTGGAAAACGACCCTGATCTGCGAGACAGTCTCAAAAACAGTCTTGAGTTCTCAGGATACAGTGTCGTTTACAATGAGTCTCCAAAGGCAATTTTTGAGGATATCAATACTTACAAGCCTTCAATTGTGCTCATCGATTATTACCACCCGGATATTAACAGCGTAAAGGTAATAAAAGAGATTGTCGGTAAGTTTAGAGAGATTGAGATCATAGTGACAATTACTTACCCTGACACTATGCTTTCAAATGAACTGATAAGTATGGGCGTTCACGATATAATCGCCAAGCCTTTTCAGGCTTACCAGGTTCGGATGTCTGTCAAAAAGGTTATGGAAAAGCAACGTTTGTTGGTTGAAAGCAAGGATTTTCAAAGACTCCTGGAAAAGAAGATAAAAGAGCAGACGCTATCTCTACGCCTTAGAAACCAGGAGAAACAGCAGCTTCTGATTAATACCATCAAGAGCCTGGTTCAGACTTTGGAAGCAAAAGATAGTTATACCGAAGGCCATTCCCATAGGGTGGCGGAAAACTCACTTCAGATCGCTCACGCCCTTGGCATGAGTCTTCGCGAGCAGGAAGAGGTTAAGCTGGCCGGCCTTCTTCATGATATTGGGAAGATTGGAATTCATGAGTCGGTCCTAAATAAAAGAGGGCGCCTTACTGACGACGAATACGCCCATATAAAATCACATCCCCTTGTTTCTCAAAGAATTTTGGAACCCATTCCTCAGTTCAAAGCAGTGGTGAGCATCATCAGGCATCACCATGAATTTTTTGACGGCAGTGGTTATCCCGACAGGCTGGCAGGGAAGAAAATTCCCACCGGCGCGCGAATTCTCACTATTTGCGACGCCCATGACGCCATGACTTC
>CAYSHR010000354.1:0-4567 GCA_964430795.1 uncultured bacterium | reverse complement strand
CAAATACATATGAAAAGCATAAAAAGCGTATTTTCTACAAATGGAAAAGCGATAAAATTGAGGGTATAGGTCTTAGAAGAGCCACCGGCAAAGTAGTTCACGCGAGGGTTCTTTTTAAGGATGGAGAGAAGCCCGTCGACCCCTCATGGGTAAAAGCTTTTATCGAGAAAGGGAAATTGGTGTTTCTCTTTCCAAACACCAAGCCCGCCCCTCCTGTTGCCAAGAGTATGGATGATTCAAACCAGGGGGAGGAGAAAACAGAAACTACCCCATCGGACACCCCCCCCATCAACCTTGACGATATTTTTAAAGTCGATAATCCTGAAAATCCAGCGTTGTCCGAGGCGAATGGCCAGGCCGAAGAAGGCGCCGACGCCGGGATCCTTTCAGATAATTCCAACAAAACATTGAGCCTTGGGTTAACCGCGGTGAAATTCGGCTCAGCCCTGCTTATTGTTATTGGAATCATTCTGGGAATGACCTGGGTCGCTAAAAGATTCAATTTGCCCCAGCGCCTTTCAGGTAGTGAAGTCAATGTTGTCAAAGTTGTTGGAACAACCATGGTGGGTTTGAAAAAACAGGTTTCAGTTATCGATGTGGCCGGCCAGTATTTCGTTATAGGCGTAGGGCAGTCATCCATGACCATGCTGGGAAAAGTCGATGATCCTAATGCCATTGCCAGGCTTTCGAATGAGGAAAGCAACAGTATTTCCACCTTGGAAAATAGTCAAAAAACCGAAATCGCGGAAACGCCTTTTACCTTGAATTCCCAGGAAAAAAACAATGTGGCGCCTAATATTGATGGCAATGTTGGTTTGAACTTATCTCAAACCGGAGAGAGAGGGGCAATCAATTCAGGGTCGTTGGTGCCGCCTGATTTGACTATTTCCTCCGACTCTGCCAGAGGTCCCGATCAATTCCGCGAACTTTTAAATAACAGGCAGAAGAGTGCCGCGAATGATTATGAACCGGGTAAAAATATGGCGGCAATAAGTTCAATACGTGAAAAAATGCAAAAGTTAAAAAGGCTGTAAGAGATCAGGATGAGAAAGTTATTTTTTATCATCGCAGCAATAAGTGTGCTTACGATTCTGGCCCCAACAACCATGGCTTTAGCCCAGGGCGCCGGCGGAGGCGGCACTGGAATCCCCAAGATCACCATTGGTGTAGGGGACGCGCAGGACCCTTCCGATGTCTCCACCGCTGTAAAAATACTCCTTCTTTTTACAGTACTTTCTCTTCTTCCTTCCGCCCTTGTCATGCTTACAAGTTTTACAAGAATTGTTGTGGTTCTGGGGTTTATGCGCCAGGCCATGGGAACTCATTCAGCGCCTAACAACCAGGTAATCATCGGTCTTTCACTTTTTCTCACGGTTTTTATTATGTGGCCGATTTTCAACCAGATTAAAGAGCAATCTCTTGATCCCTATATGGAGAACAGCATTTCGTATGAGGAAGCGACTACTCTTGCCATTAAGCCGCTGCGATCCTTTATGCTCATGCACACAAACCAGAAGGATCTGGCCCTTTTTGCCAAGGCTTCTCGAATCCCTAAACCAAAAACCGTGGAAGATCTTCCAATTCATATCGTGATTCCCGCATTTATGACAAGTGAGCTGAGAACGGCTTTCATGATTGGGTTTCTGATCTATATGCCCTTTCTTATTATTGACATGATTGTGGCCAGCATACTTATGAGCATGGGTATGATGATGCTGCCTCCCATTATGATTTCATTACCCTTTAAATTGATGGTTTTCGTCCTTGCGGACGGTTGGTTTTTAATAATCGGCTCATTGCTGAAAAGCTTTGGCACGTAGCAAAAGGAGCCGCCATATGTCCATGGAAATGTTTATGCAGATTTCAACAGAGGCGTTGATCGTCGCTGTAAAAATCGCCGGCCCTATTTTGGGATCAGCCCTTATCGCCGGCCTGCTCATCTCTCTTTTTCAGGCTACAACCCAGATACAGGAGATGACTCTGACCTTTATTCCCAAAATCGTTGCTTCAGCTCTTACCGTGGCATTTTTTTATGACTTTATGATGCGCGCGATTGTGGATTTCACAGTGCGGGTCATGAGTCTTATTCCAACTGTTGGTCATTAGGAGCAATATGCTGTCGTCAACCCTTATACCATCCGACGATACACTGGTGATGTTTCTCCTTGTTTTTACCCGTATCACAGCGACTTTGAGCGTTCTTCCGGTATTTGGCGGCAAGCAGATTCCCATGCGATACAAAGCGGGCATGGGAGTGATTATAAGCATTATGGTTCTTTCAATGATAAAGCCCGACAGCCAGATTGTCCATGCCGGAGGAGGAACCATCGTCCTGGGATTTCTCTCAGAGACGGTTTTGGGAATGGGACTTGGATTTTTGGTGAAGCTTGTTGTTGAGGCTGTGGTTTTAGGAGCTTCAATCATCGGTTTTCAGATGGGCTTTGCCATCGTGAATGTCATTGATCCTCAATCCGGCGCGTCGGTAAGCCTGGTGGGTTCTTTTCAGGGGTTGCTGGCCGGGATGATTTTTATCGTATCAGGTATATACAGATTTTTTCTAACAGGGCTTGTTGAGTCGTTTAGCGTGGTTCCTCCGGGAATGGTTGTTATTGGAGAAAAAGGGGGCAGGTTTTTTTATGAGGCCGGCAGTCAGATGTTTGTGACGGCTATTTCTGTCGCCGCGCCCATAATGCTCTCCCTGTTTATAGCGAAAGTGGCCCTGGGGATTGTGGCAAGGACTGTTCCCCAGATGAATATTTTTATTGTCGGAATGCCTCTCACTATTGGGATGGGATTGATTCTAATGGGGCTCACCCTGCCATTTATGGTGAGGATGACAATTGGCGCTTTCCAGCGGTCCGCCGACATGTACCAGTCCTTAATTCTTGTCGCCGCGCCATAGACGCGGAGCATGCAAAAAGGCTGGGTGGAGTAGGAGATGGCCGAGACCGGCGGCGACAAAACAGAAAAAGCTACTCCGCGCAAGCGGGATAAAGCCAGAAAAGAAGGGCAGGTAGCCAACTCAAAAGAGCTCTCTTCCGTGGCGGTTCTTTTGGCGGCGATGATTGTTTTCTATTTCGCCGCCGGCTGGATGCTGGATAACATCAAGCAGACGGTTCAATCGATATTTTTAATGATCGGAGAGTTTGAAATCGACCCGGGCAATCTCTATCCTTTTGCTAAAGAGGTCATCTGGATGGCCTTTATCTCTATCGCGCCGTTAATGTTTACAATTCTAGCGGCCGGAGTTGGCATGAGCATTGCCCAGGTTGGATTGACCTTTTCATGGAAGCCTGTGACCCCCTCTCTGGAAAAAATCGATCCCATAAAAGGGTTCAAGAAACTTTTCTCATTGAGGTCTCTTGTTGAACTTACCAAAAGTATTTTCAAGATAATTTTAATCAGCGCCATCGCTTATTACGTTGTCGCCGGCTCCTTTGACCAGATGCTGTCCATGGGGCTGTTAAGCGTTGCCGACGTCATCGCGATAACGGGAAATATCTCGTTGAAAATATTGTGGAATACAACGTTAGCCCTGATTCTACTGGCTCTTCTGGACTTAGCTTACCAGAGATATGATTACGAAAAGAAACTCAAGATGACCAAGCAGGAAGTCAAGGATGAGCATAAGAACTACGAGGGAAATCCCTTGATTAAATCGAGGCAGCGTTCAATTCAAAGAGAGATGGCTTTTAGAAGAATGATGACCGACGTTCCCAAGGCGGACGTGATACTAACAAACCCGACTCACGTGGCTGTGGCTGTCAGATATGACTCAGAAAAATCCGACGCCCCTATGGTTGTGGCCAAAGGCGCCGGGTTTGTCGCCAAGAGGATTCGTCAGCGGGGGGTGGAAAACAGCGTGCCGGTGCTCGAACGCCCGGCTTTGGCAAGACAATTATTCAGAGCGGTAAAAATCGGCGGTGAAATACCGGGTGATCTTTATGAGGCTGTTGCTGAAATATTGGCCTACATCTACAACCTCAACGGGAAAATGGCAAGGTAGTCTTTTATGGAAACTTTAGGACCGCAAAAACGAAATCTCAGCGAAGTAGTGCTGCCGGTTTTTATGGTGGGCATAATCATCGTCATGGTATTGCCCTTGCCTACTTTATTGATGGACATACTTTTAACAATGAGCATTGCCCTGGCTTTGCTGGTTATGCTGGTTTCTTTATATACAACGTCGCCTCTGGACTTCTCCTCTTTTCCAACCATGCTTCTTATCGCCACCCTTTTCAGATTGTCCATCAATGTGGCCACCACCCGGTTGATCCTTCTACATGGCAACGAGGGACCTGACGCCGCGGGTATGGTGATTCAGGCTTTTGGCAATTTTGTTGTGGGCGGCAATTATGTTGTGGGCGTCATTGTATTTATCGTTCTGGTGATTATCAATTTTGTGGTTATCACAAAAGGCGCCACAAGAATCGCCGAGGTTTCTGCAAGGTTTACCCTGGACGCCATGCCCGGAAAACAGATGGCCATTGACGCGGACCTTAACGCCGGCCTTATTGATGAGGATGGCGCGAGAAAAAAACGCAAAGCCATTGAAAACCAGGCTGAG
>CAYSHR010000353.1:0-4575 GCA_964430795.1 uncultured bacterium | reverse complement strand
TGGAAAAGCCAAATCGAGACAATGCGGCGCAAGCTGTAGCTGTCTGACCACCACCTTGAATGGAATATTCCATCATTTTCGATTTTGAACCATACTCAGGGTAATGGGGAAGTATGCAGAGGTGATCAATGGAATTATATCCAATTCCCACAGCATCCATTTT
Organism: uncultured bacterium; assembly: GCA_964430795.1. Taxonomy (GTDB): domain Bacteria; phylum Lernaellota; class Lernaellaia; order JACKCT01; family CAYSHR01; genus CAYSHR01. The sequence goes on along the minus strand of CAYSHR010000353.1, from coordinate 4,412 downwards.
TGCTCTTTGCCTGGCCTTGATAAGCATCGGCTCTCCCGAAAAAATGCGGAAATGTTCCTTAACTTGTTACATTAACAATCCACGATTAAAGCAGAACACAATTACCCGCAACACCCACCACTGTCATCGTCATCATCGTCCGCGCCGCTAAAGTTGTCATCGTCATTATCATCATCGTCGTCATCATTCAGTAATGTACATTCGGGTCCAAAGGTTTGCACCGCGTCAAAAAGGCTTATTGCTTCCAGCTTATAACAGTATTCAGAATCATTATTTATCTCCTGGTCAACAAATTCGTACTCATATTGATTGGGTAAAATAAGTGACGAGTTGATTTGGGTGTATTCCCCGCTACTGCCGCCTTGGGCGCGATACAAGTTCCATCCGGCGTTGTCCTGTTCGGTTGAGGTTGACCAGACAAGGGTGTTAAAATCGCTGCTCTGAACAAGCTGGAAATCCAACAGGTCTACTGGAGAATCAGAAAATACTTGAAAGAACTGACGTCCGGTTGTACCCGGTTCATATGGTGGAATATCGTACCATACCCCGTCAATTTTATATTGTGCGACAGCTACATAGTTCCCTTCAGTCATTATTGAGCAAGTGGCCTGGGGGTAAGCAAATTCACCTTCCGCAGCCAATGTTAAGTCATAAAATGACTCCAATTCAATGTAATCACCGCCATCGCCATACTGGATCGCCATAGTTACCTGCTCAATGGTCACAGAGCCGGCGCCATAGTTTCTAATGGTAAAATCAGCTTCAAAGTTATGGTCATCAAGGCTGGAGGAGGCAATAATAGGGGAGTCGGGCAGATTCAATCCGCTTTTTAACCGCACAGCCTTGCCATCGGATGTCATCTTGTTGTAACGAAAAAAAGAATATCCGCTAAAATAGCTCCATGGACGCTCGAATATGCCGGTCAAAGGAGGGGTTGCTTCATATACAATTGGATTGCCGTTGCTTGCCAGATGATCAAAAAGGGCTACATGGTGACCCGCGTCATTAATCGCGTCACCGAATGTCAGTTCCGGTTGGGTTATTGATGAACAGACATAGGGAATCATGGATGTTGATAGCTTGAAATTATCCCCCCTACCCCAACAGCGTGAAACAAACCCCGAACAGTCAAGACCTGTGGCACAGGAAGCCACACACTCATATTCAGCAGTGCCCGCATGATACCCATCAGCCAGATTTGGATAATGATCAGCCGCTGTATTAAATCCACCCCACTTATATGGAACACCCGTATACCAGTTACCGGCGACAAAGTCCGATCCCACAGCAGGGCAGCCATTCCAATCGCAGCCAATCACATTCTCCTGGTCACAATACCATATCATTTGTGAGAAACTCGCGGCTGATACAATGGCCTGGTCGCGAGTTACGGCAAATACGGAACCGGCAATCAGGAAATTTATAGTCACAAGAATAAAAATAGTTGTGAAAATTCGCTTATTCATCTATCCGCCCTCCATCATTACGCGCTTTGTAGATTTTATCTTTGTTCTTTTCAGGGGAGAGCTGATAAATAGTGCCGTCGGGCGCGACCGCAAGGTCGGTTCTTGGGAATGAATAGTATTCAAAGGGAATATTTATACTACCCAAAATCCGATTGTCTGAATCAAAACTTAAAACATAGCGCTTGACCAAAAGAGGGTTGATGGCCACGAGGGTTTCCACTAACAGATACCGATTGTCAATGTGATCAAAACCAGCTAAAACCGCACTGCCAAGCCGATCTTTAGTCTTGAATATAATCTGATTATTCGCGGACAGGTTTGCCAGGGAAAATGTGTGTTCATCGATTTTATTTGTCTTTAACCTTTGTCCACTAACCTTAGAAATAATTCCCTCGGTTTTTTCAACAAACACTAAACGGTAGGGCGAATCTATTTCTTTAAATAAAAATGAGTCCTGATTGTGGTTAACAAGAAAAAAGAGATTATCGTTTGTCACGCGGATCGAACTTGGAATGCCAACATTTTTCGGGATTTTACAGACGCTCTTTAATTCACCACCAAAACTGTACGCGAAAATATGGCTTGGAGTGACAGTAAATATTCTGTTTTTAGAAACAACCATATTCAAAGAGAGGGAATCCACCGCAACCGCGGCAATATTCTGTCCCCTGTTGTTGTATCTGAGCACCTTTGAGTTGATTCTGTCCAAAATGAAAATGTCCCCCGCCCCATTGATCGCTATCGATTCGGGACCTTTGGGCATTTTTTCAACAGAATGTGGAATCATACCGATTTGACCGTCGCCTGTCCCATAGGAGATTGACGCGAAAACGTCACGATGTGCCAAAAGGGCTATGTCATCAACAGGTGCTTGCGTCATATCAACGCAACCAAGGGAAACCAGAAAAAGAAATAACAGGGCAGCTAAAACAGAGGATTTAAAATCGCTTCGATATTTCATTGGTTTCACAGCATCTCCAATTTAAAAAAGTCAGGTTGAATATGCTTTCAAATTCCATAGAAATATATCAGCCAGGACACAAAAAGGCAAAATATGGTCCAGATATTTTCATTAAAACCCAAGTTCTGGAAATTTCTCCTCAGCCCCTGGTATTACCTCTTTGAAATCTTGACGTTAAGTCTCAATAATGTATGATACAAAAAAATATTTTTGGAGAAGGGCGTTTAACAATACCAGATTATAATTCGGAGACATCTATGATCCTCAAATCCATGGAAACAGGACCACTTCAGGTTAACTGCTACATTATTGGAGATACCCGGACCAAGGAGGCCATGGTAGTTGACCCTGGCGGTCACGGGCAGGAGATTTTCAATTTTCTAGAAAGCGAGAGTCTCACATGTAAGATGATTGTAAATACCCATACTCATTGGGATCATATCGGAGGCAACGCCGAACTCAAAAGGCTTACAAATGCCCAGATCATAACTCATGCCCAAGAGGCGCCCTTGCTGGAACACGCCTCAAACCAGGGCAGGATGTTCGGTATAAATATTGAGAATTCTCCCGGCGCTGATAAAACAGTCGAACATGGAGATGTTCTGAAGTTGGGTTCTATGGAGCTTAAAATCATCGAGCTTCCAGGACACAGCCCTTGCGGCATCGGCCTTGTTTTTAGTGATGGGGAAAAGAACTATGTTATTGTTGGGGACGCCCTTTTTGCCGGATCAATAGGACGCACCGATTTTCCAGGAGGCAATATGGACCTTCTGCTGGAGAAGGTTAGAGAAAATATCTTTACATTACCGGCAGACACCATAGTTCTATCCGGTCACGGTCCTTCCACTACTGTGGAGAGAGAGAAGCGTTTCAATCCATTTTTCTAAATGAGGTAGCTTTTGCTAAAGGATAAAACCATAATTCTTGGAATAACCGGAGGAATAGCCGCTTATAAATCAGCCATAGTCGCACGTTTGTTATATAAAGCCGGCGCTGATGTTCATGTGATTATGACCAGAAGCGCTACTGAATTTATCGGTCCTCTTACTTTTCAAACCAATACCGGAAACCCTGTGCATATTGACCAGATCAAACTCATCGACAAAAGCGAGATCGGTCACATATCCCTGGCCGACAGAGCGGACCTCTTCCTGGTATGCCCAGCCACCGCCAACATTCTTGGCAAGGTGGCAAACGGCATTGCAGATGATTTACTTACCACTTCCATAATGGCAACTAAAGCGCCGGTCTTATTTGCTCCTTCAATGAATGTTAATATGTGGGAAAACAGTATTTTACAGTATAATATTAAGAAACTACTTGAACATAATTACCATATTGTGGAGCCAGGTACAGGAGAGCTTGCTTGTCACTGGACTGGGCAAGGAAGACTGGCTGAACCTGGTGATATTGTTTATGCAGCTTCTGAAGTTCTATATTCTAAACCATTAAAAGATAAGAAGATAATAGTTACTGCCGGTCCCACCTGGGAAATGGTGGATACTGTAAGGCATATTTCGAACCGCTCTTCAGGGAAAATGGGTTACGCCCTTGCCAGGGCAGCCAAACTCTGGGGCGCAAAGGTTACATTAATCGCCGGGCCAACCGCGATTGAGCCATTTAAATTTGTAGATCGCCTCATTAAGATAGAATCAGCCAAAGATATGCAAATAGAGCTTGAAAAAATCTTTCCGGATTCCGACGCCCTTATCATGTGCGCGGCGGTCGCCGATTTTCACCCATCCGATCCCAAAAAAGCTAAAATAGCGAAAGAGGATATGAACACCAGACTTACTCTCGCCAAAAACGACGATATTCTAAAAGCTCTTTCCAAAAATAAAGGCCCGCGATTGATGGTCGGTTTTGCCGCTCAAACTGATGACATTGAAAAGATGGCGAAAAAGAAGATCAAAAACAAAGGCATCGACTATATTGTTGCAAACGATGTATCAAGACCTGACGTTGGTTTTGACGTTGACGATAAT
>CAYSHR010000352.1:0-4590 GCA_964430795.1 uncultured bacterium | reverse complement strand
GCTAGACCCAGGCCACCCGTCCATGTTTCTACGACCTGGCGTAACAGATTTCCATCCATGGATCCCGATGACATTATTGTTTGTTTTTCAAAGCCCGTCCCTGGATCACAGGGTCTTGCTTGTAGCCGTCGCGGGACTGTGGGCACGGCATGCCGTGCCCCTACGAAGAAACGTGGGCAGGCTTGTTGCTGTCGGCGGCTCGCCGGTGCCCCACGCCACCCGAGGGTAGACATGACGCTAGTCGTTTTTGACAAAACCCAGATATAACAGAACCCCTGTGATCAGGACTACTCCAATAAAGAAAATAACCAGGGGACCCAGGCCTCCAACAGAGAGGCCATGCTCAACACCTTTGCCGGCCGCGGTTGCCACATCTCCGGCGCCTTTGTCCTCGATGGTAAAGTGGAATACCGTCACATAACCCCAGCATCCAATTAACAACATCAACAATCGTTTGCTTTTTACCACAACAGCCAGAACAAGCAGAGCCAACGACAGAATGATAATGAATTCATTGGTCATGGCTTCAAAGAGACGTTTTTCCGCCACCGCGTCGATGAGATTCTTCCAATAAACCCCGAGAGAAAAACCCGAATCAAAAATTGCCAACGGCGATGTCAGGGCAATTAATAATTTATGCATAAGACTCTCCTGAAAATAGTTAATACCTGAAACAACTGGATTATTACATTTATCTGTAAACAGACGCAACAATCTTTTTGTTTTTTCATTTCAACGAAAAAAGAGAAGTGGCCAAGGCGCAATTAAAAAACAGTCTATGGGAAGCAATCACCTGAACAATTTCCCAAGCTTGCTCTTTAAAAGTTTTGCCGGGACATTGGTTTTGTCGGTGTTTATGGCTCTTTCACATGATGCCAGAGCTTGAATATAAAGCTTGCGGTTGGCGTATGCCTGAGCCTGCATAAGGTGGGCGCGACTTATATATGTATTGTCTTTTAATAGATGCAGGGCTTTATCAGTAAGAGCCACCACCTGGTCCCATTCCTGCTGGACAAAGCGAGCCCTGGCAAAATAGAAATAGGCGTATCCGAATTTTGGATCAACGCTGATGGCCTTCTGGAATTTACCGATAGCCAGATCCACCTTGTTGTTCTCAAGAGCCTGCACGCCATGTTTGGTCAGGGAAATAGCGGCCATTCGGTTTGACCTGTGCCTTTTTTCAGGGTCAAAGAGCATATTCTGGGCGATTACAGGAACAGGATACATAATGACTTGCTTGGGCAATACCCCCGAGGGACGCCCTGAAATGACCCTGGATCGATTGTCCTCATTAGGATCCGAGGTTTTTATCTCTCCTGTCTCAATTGCTTCCTTGTCGCCATTTTTATCTGACGCCAGATCATTTTTTTCATCATCAGACAGCTCGGTAAAATCCTTTTCAGAACCAGCGCCATCGGGATTTTCGGTCATGTCAATACTGGTGTCCTTGTTATTATCCTTGTTCTTCTCTTTTAAGTCATCAAGGATTTTATACTCATCGCCCTTGCTTGTTCTAATTGTACAACCCGAGACAAAAGCAATGGAAAAAAGAAGAATAATCATTGCCGTAAAAATCCCAAAACAGTTGGGCAAGCATTCCCTTTTCATCACCATCTTCTCCCTATTATTTCATTCTCCGATTACATTATATATCACGTTTTGCCTGTCTAGCCTGGATTATTCATGATTCATCTACTGGGCCTGACAATTCATCCCCAATTCCATCGGCATCCGCCCCGATCCGTCCTCAACGTACTGTAAAAGTACGCCTGGGGAGTATCGGTTCGGCTCCCTCGTCTTTACGGCGACTTGCCCGGCTCGCTACGATTACTCATGAATTATCCAGGCTAGTTGAACAGGGATTTGAAATTATCCACAATTGAGTCGCCGTGCTCCTCGCATTTTTCCGTTGGTCCGGTTCCTTTAATAAAAGCTTCGTCAATTGTTTTTGGACAGCCATAAATAGCCCCCTTCCCGTTGTAATAGTCAATTTTATGAAACTCCACATTTTCAGGAGGGTCCCAATCAATGGTGTTTGACTGGTTAACCTGGGACTTCATAAAATCGACCCAGACCGGCAAGGCCGCTCGCCCTCCAGCCAAACCCAGATTTCGGTTGTCGTCAAAACCAACCCAAACTCCACAGAGAAGTTTTGGCGTAAATCCAACAAACCAGGCGTCTCTGTAGTTGTTGGTTGTGCCGGTTTTTCCAGCCGCCGGATAGGTAAAGCCCAGACTTCTGGCTCTTGCCCCTGTTCCCCTATCCATTACCCCTTTCATCAAATTGACCGTCAGGTAGGCCGCTGCCGCTGGTATGGCGTTTTCCACCCTCACCGTTCTTTTGCTAAGCACGTTGTTTTGGCTATCCACCACGTCAACAATGGATATGGGCTCGACTCTTGTTCCCAGGGCGGCCAGGGTGGCGTACGCGTTTGCCACCTCCATCAAAGAGAGGTCCGCTGATCCAAGAGCCACAGAAGAATACTCTTTTATCCCGGTCCGGATTCCCATCTTTTTGGCAATTCGAATCACATTTCCCACTCCCACCATTTCCGAAAGTTTCACCGTGGGAATATTGATGGACTTTTCAAGAGCGATACGGGCGGTAACTTTGCCCTTGTGCTCTTTGCTGTAATTTCTCGGTTTCCATACCCCGGCTCCGGTGGAAATAGATAGGGGCTCGTCAATTAATATTGAGGCCGGAGTGAATTCGAAGCGACCGGCCTGGGCTAATACGAAGGCGGTGCAATAGACAAAGGGCTTGAAAACCGAGCCGGTTTGCCGCTTTGCCATGGTTACCCTGTTAAACTGGGATTTGCCAAAATTTCTGCCGCCAACCATGGCGCGAATAAAGCCTGTTTGGGGCTCCATTACAACAAGGGCGCCCTGGAGCTTATTTTCAGGATCCGACGTCAATTTCTCATAGGCTTTTTCGAGGTTTTCAAGGCCCTCTTTTACAGCTTTTTCTGCCGATAGCTGCATCTGAACATCCAAGGAAGTAAAAACCCGAAAACCCTCTGAGACAAGAATTTCAAGGCTGTATTTTTCTTATTGCCCAGCTAAAAGAAAAATACAGCCTTGAAAACCCTCTGAGACAAGAATTTCAAGGCTGTATTTTTCTTTTAGCTGGGCAATAAGAAATTCGACAAAATAGGGCGCGATGGTATAAGTGGGCGTGTGATGCTGGACCTTTATTTCACTGGCGATGGCTATGTCGGCCTCTTGCCTGGAAATCAGACCGATCTGGACCATCTGATTTAAAACGTAATCACGCCTTTTTTTTGCTTTGCCTACTCCCTTTTCCTTTCTCGGGTTATATCTCTCAGGGGATTTTAATAAGGAGGCGATCAAGGCGGCTTCCTGGGGATTTAAATTCTTTACACTTTTGCCAAAATAAAATTTTGAGGCCTCTCCAACTCCGCAAATACTCACTGAACCCGAGTGCCCGAAATATACTTCATTAAGGTAACACTCAAAGATGTCTTCTTTGGAATAAAGCATTTCCAGAATAACCGCCATAATGGCTTCTTTGACTTTGCGGTTAAGGGATTTTTGGCTGGTCAGATAGAAGTTTTTAACAAGTTGCTGGGTTATGCTTGAGCCTCCCTGAACAAGTCGCATGTTTTTCAGATTAACCAGGGTGGAGCGCAACAATCCTTTAAAATTGATGCCGTGATGTCTAAAGAAGGAGTTGTCCTCTATGGAGATAATCGCGTTAATAAGATAAGGACTAACTTCATTAAAGGCAACAAGGTCCCTCTCTTCTCTATATTCAGCGCCAAAAAACCTGCCGATTAATTCCGGCTCAAGCTCCGCGGTAAAGAGCTCTTCCCCTGTTTTCACATTTATCATTGAGGAAATAATATTCCCATCCAGGTTGATTCTTAAGGGGAATCCTTCTGTTTTTTCCCGTGGATATTCGAAGTCTCTAAGATAGATTTCCACATATGAGGCGGATGTCAGGAATTCGCCTTTTTTCCTTGGTTTTCCCGCTGTCTGCTGGTAATTAAGGCGGATTAGACGCCCTTTTAGATTTAGTATGCTGATATCCTGACCCGGCAGCAGAGTCAGAGAGTTTGAGTAGACTTTTCCCGGAAGCTTCCACCTGGGTCCCTCAAATTTCTCGATCAACTCATCGGTGACGCTATATCCATAGATCGCGCCGGCAATCATGCCGATTATCGCCGCGAAAAACGCCAGGTCAAACAATATCCAAAGTACTTTATAAAGCACCGTTTTTAAAGGGGAAGGCGCCTTTAAGATATTTTTATGCCTCTTCATTTTGTTCCTGGTTCGAACCATCTCTCTTTTTATTCCAGCAGGGTCTCTGGTGTTATTGACACCCCGTTATTTGAACAAGTTCATAAATACCTTCAACAAAAAGGGCACGGCATACCATTCTCCTGGCATAATGGGCAGGCGCGGGGGCCTGCCCCTACAGTCGGCGGTTATGCTTCTTCAGCATAATGGGCAGGCGCGGGGGCCTGCCCCTACGGTCGGCGGTTATGCTTCTTCAGCATAATGGGCAGGCGCGGGGGCCTGCCCCTACGGTCACAAGGGTCTGCCTCCGTTGAAAAATTTCATGTATCCT
>CAYSHR010000351.1:0-4592 GCA_964430795.1 uncultured bacterium | reverse complement strand
CACGGCATGCCGTGCCCCTACCGACAGATTAAAAAAAGACGCCCTTATCTTACTTCCATTCTATTTTGCCTCCGAAATTCAGGTTGGATTCCGGGCCATGGGAGGCTGTCGAATTCTGATTAAATCTTTCAAAAGTCGACTTCGTCATCCTTTCGATACCCCTCACCACCCTATTATTTCTTGACCATTAAATCCGTAGGTGGTAAAAGTATCTATCGGTTACTTTTAGCCTGGAATTTTTATGAAAAGAAAAGAGATATCAAGAAGAGGGCACAGGGCGCCGGCTCTTTTGAAGTCGGCAAAGAAGCTTTTTTTCAAGTATGGTTTCGCCGGCACGACCATGGAGCGGGTAGCCGCGGACGCCGGTTTTTCAAAGCGTACCGTCTATATCTATTTTAAAGACAAGGTGGACATTTATCACACGGTGGCGGAGAAAGGCATGGAGATTTTAAAATCCAGGCTCCTGGCTATTGATGTGGACGAGCTTGATGTCACCCAATCCATTGATGAAATTCTGAATGTATACTTGTGGTTCGCCAAAGAGCATTCCAGCTATTACAAAATGATTTTTCAGGAAGCCACATCGGAGATGATTGACGCGGCCACACCCAAGCAGAGAAAAAAGTGGGCGGAGCATGAGAGGGAGTGTCTCGGGGTTGTGGCGAAAGTGGCCGAAAAGGCTATCGCCCAGGGAATAATCGCTGATGTGGCGCCTCTTGAGGTAGCCCAGATGTTCTGGGGCACAGCCGCGGGAATTTTGCTTTTGTCTATGGGCGCAAGTCAAACAGTGACTCCAAAAGGCGCCAGGGAGGAGCTTATTAGAAAAGCTTTTACCGCGCTGCTGGTGGGACTTGGCGCAAATACAGACGGCGGTAATAAAAGAGGGTAATTCTATTTTGGAGAAAAAATGAAACAGCGGGAAATATTTCCAATTCCCCATGAATGGCTGACGGATATGGATATATCATTATCTGAAACCGTTTCCAGGTGGGCGCGGCAGGAAGTGATATCCAGGCGCCTTGAATTTGGAGAGGACTATGAGAAGCTTCTTTTGCCGGCCATGGAAAAACTCTTTGTGGATATCGGATTGCAAAATCTGGTCTGGCCTGAAAAGCTTGGCGGCTGCGGATTGGATACGGCAGGCGCGGCTATGACTTTCACGACCATATGTGAACAAGCCGGCAGAGCGGATACGGGAATGGGATTTCTTCTGGCCAATCTATTTACCATATCCGCCGCCATAGGAATCGCGCCCAATGTAAATACGGAAATGCTGGAAAAATTCCAGGAGCTTTTTTGCGATTCCGGCAAAGCTGTTTTCGCGTCATTGATTTTGCCCTGCTTGGGCCAGGAAGAGGCTGAGGAGGAGCCTCTGTTTAATGGACTGAATTATCAGGTAAAAGCCAAGGTTGGGAAGGATGATATTGTATTGAATGGCATGGGAGTCAGACCTCAAGCTCTTGGTAGGGCGGCGGATATATTCGGAGTGGTCACGGTTTTTAAAGAGGGCGCCCCGGGTTTTGTTATTGTTCGAGGTGACGCCAAGGGAATTAGCGCGTCGGAGCCCTTTTTAAAAACAGGCCTTACCCCGTACCAAAACGCCCAAATAGATTTTAAGAATGTAAAAGTTCCAATGGAGAATCTTGCTATAAAGGGAAAAGGCGCTATCGAAGGGGCGCTCAATTATTACTATCTCTGTTGCGCCGCAACAGCCATGGGCGCGGGCATTGCCACCTGGGAGATTCTCAAGAGCTGGGGAGAAGAGAGAGTCATAAAAGGGAAGGGACAAACATTCAAGGACAATCCATTGACCGCGGCTCTTATGGGGGAAATCGGAGGTAAAATTTGTTCAAACAGAATTCTCCTCTATTCTTTCGCGAGGATGCTTTCAAAGCCCGAAAATTATGGTCCGGCTGATTCAAAGTCAATGACTGCCCTTGCCCATAGGGTTTTGTCGGCAAATATCGGGCAGACCATGGACCTTATAAACAAAGCCATGGAACTGATGGGATCCGCGGGATACGCCACGGAATGGAACCTTGAGCGGTATTGGCGTGATGTAAAAACCATGGAGTCATACCTGGGACCGGAGGTTGTCTCAAGACAGATTATGGCAAAACATTTTTTTGGCAGCGAAACTAATCTGAAAGGGTGAGTCTATGCCCTCTATTGATAATTTTACCAGACCTTTGGAATATCTTTCGCCCCTTGATGATTCCCTGGGAAGCATCATTCGCAAGTGGGCGGACAAGGATGTGATTCCCTTTAGAAGAGAATTTGATGAGGATTGGGAAGAGCATAAATTGATCGAGCCGGCCTTTAAAAAACTCATGGTTGATCTTGGAATGCAAAGGCTTCTTTTCCCTCAGGAGATGGGTGGTTTCGGCCTTGGTCATTCCGATTATATCGGCACCGGCTCTTTTAGGGTTTTTGAGGAGGTGGCCAGGGCGGACTCGGGAATGGCGGTAGCTTTCGGTGTTACTTTCTGGCCTCTTCTGATGATCTGCTCGGCTCCTCATGTCAACAGAAAATTGTGCGAGGAATTCGCGCCCATGTTCTGCAACACAGATAAACCGGCCTTTGCCGCAAACGCCATGACAGAGCCTCAGGGCGGCGCTGATATCGAAAATATGGAGATCACTAAAGGGCACACTATACAGACCTCCGCGGTTTTGGACGGCGACCAATGGGTAATTAACGGGCACAAACTCTGGCCCACAAACTCAGGTGGAGTCGCCAGTCTTTTTGGCGTTGTCTGCTCAACAAATCCAGGCTCTTCTGATCCTGATGATTTCGCCTTTATTTTTGTTCCGGCAAATGCAAAGGGTGTGAACCAGGGAAAGCCTTACCGGAAGGCTGGGATGGCCGCTGATAAAAATGGCGACATCTGGTTTGATAATGTTCGAGTGCCCAAATGGTATCGGGCTCAAGGGCCGGGTCTTGATCTGAAATATTTTAAAGAGGTGATCAGCTTTGGAAATCTTGGAAGCCTCGCTTTTGCCTGCGGCGTCATGATGAATCTGTATGAAATAATCTATAGGTTTGTTAATGAGAAAAAATACCGTGGCAAACCCTTAAAAGAGAATGACGACATGGCTGGGCTTTTATCGGATATAGCCGCCGAAACCGAGGAAATTCGGATAACCGGATATCAATACGCCAGAATGCAGGACAGGCCGGATCTATATGGCGCCAGATGGTCGGAAGAGATTGTGGCAAAGGGGCGGGCCTATAAATATCTAGCAAGCGACAGGGCGCTAAACTGCCTTGAAAAAGCCATGAATATTATGGGAATCCATGGGCCGGACAGGGCATATGACATTGAAAAGCATTGGCGGGATTTCAAAATTGTTCAACTCTGGATGGGCGGCAAGCAGTTATGCCAGATGGAGACAGCCAGGTACTTCTTTGATTGTGAGACATTATAGCGGGAGAAGAATATGGACCATGAACCCTTGTCAAAGAAGGGGATTTTAGAAGGCGGCAGCAGAGTATTACGGGAGCTTCTAAGAACTCCGAAGTTTAAAAAGACAATTCAGATTTTGCTTAACGAACTTGATCCTGAAAACGCGCCTCTTGTTATTAAAGTCATGGCTACAGAAGACCCCGCCCTGTTTTTGAGCGTTCTTTCCGCGACACCGGCGTTTATCAATATGTCAACAGAGGCTCTTTGTGAGTTGCTGATTCAACTCTCATCCTTCCCCCCATCTCTTTTTAGATCGTTTCTTTCTCAAATATCCGAGGGAGTTAACGGTGAGAAACTCGGTGAGGCGACAGGGCGAATGCTACTTCTGCTCTTGAATGTTTATATAGGGCAGGAGAGTGAAAAAAAAGAGTCAACCTTTTTACCGGGTGAGGATTTTTTAATCGGTTTTAAAGGAGTATTCGAGGATCAGGATGCCCTTTTGCAAACGAATTTCCTTGATGTTTTTTCTTCCGCAGGCAAAGCCGCGAATAAAATCGGAAAAGAAGCCCGGAGAAAAAACTCCGCCACTCAAAAAGCGGTTAAGGATATAGCTATCTTGATAAAAACATTTTTAAAGGAATGTCCCGAGTTTTCCGCGAATATTATCAGCCCTTTGATTGCCGCTGGAAAAGAAGGTATGAAAAGTGATGGATGAAAAAGTAGCTCCTGCGGAAAATATGGAAAAGGAAGTTGTGCCGGCGTCTGTGTTGCGGGAAATTATCAGGACTCCGGCTTTTCGTGAGATCATCAAGCTCCACGCGGTAGGAGGCGATCCGGAAAAAGCGGCTCAGATGACGCGAACCCTTATCTGGGAAGATGTCAATTTTTCCATGAGTTTAATAGGCGCGCTGCCTGAAAAAGTGAATTATATTATAGCCTCAATTGTCGAGCTTGGAAAACAGCTATCAACATTTCCACCGGAACTATTGGATGATTTTCTATCACATCTAGTCGATGGCATTGATAAATTGCCTGAAGGAGAAATTCCAAAAGTATGGGGTCCGGTAATTGAAAAAGCATTGCTGGAAAACCACAAGATGAGACAGTTGGCAAAGGCTGGAATTTATTTCGGTATAAATAGCTCTTTGAAAATTACAAACCGGGATTTAGAGAAGTATGAGGAAAC
>CAYSHR010000350.1:0-4619 GCA_964430795.1 uncultured bacterium | reverse complement strand
GCAGAATTATTGAACTGCCCTTCTCCGATCCGAAAAAAATCGACCGGATTATCGCTATTGAAATAGAAAACTATGTTCCTTTTGATATTGAGGATATGGTTTTAAGCTACCAGATTCTTGAATCAAAGGAAAACTCATCCAGGCTATTTGTCAGTCTTGTAAAAAAATCCGATTTGCAAACTTTCATGGAGCATCTGGCCTTGGCCGGTCTGGACCCCGCGGCCATTGGAGTTGGAGGGAATTGTATTGCCTTTGCCGCCGCCCTTGCCGACCCTGAGCCTGAACAGGAAAGGGGAATACTCCATTTAAACGCCGATCAAAGTGAGCTTACGGTCATGGATGGCAACTCTCTTATCGCTGTTCGGTCAATTCCCATAGGCTATTCGTCTACCGGAAAAGCTAATTTTTTAAGTCTGGTTCAAAGGCTAAAACAAACTCTTCAAAGTATTAGAGTTGAATACAATATCCCTCTTAAGACCTTAAACATATCCGGGCTTGCCGCGGGCGATATGTCATTTCAGGAGAAACTTGCCGGGGCTTTGGATATTGAACTTTCTATTTTTTCACCATTTCTATATCCCTTTGAGAAAACCGTCTCTGATGACGACGCGACAAATGTTGTTTTTGCCAAGAGCCTGGGACTGGCTCTCTCCCTGACTGTGGCCACTCCCAAAAAACAGATCAACTTCAGAATCGGTGAGTTCTCCTACAAAAGGGCGGGGGGCCTGTTTAAAAAAGAGATCAAGAAACTGGCCGTTATGGGGGGAATCCTTCTGCTGCTTGCTTTTTATAACCTGGGATATTCTTTTATCAAGAGCGGGCGGGAAGCCAGAGCTATTCGAGACCAGATCATTGAGGTTTTCTCGGAAACCTTCCCCGGCGAAAACGTGACAAATCCTGTTGTCCAATTCAGGCAGAATATGGAATTGGTTTTTAAAAAACATAAAATAGTCGGACATCTTGGAGACGGAAATCTCGAGACAATTGAGATTCTGAAAATTATCAGCGATGCCATACCCATCACAGTTGTAGTTGACATGACCAAAATCGACATCTCCCAGGACAGGGTCGCCATGGAGGGAAAAACCGCGAATTTTGAGATGGTGGACAAGCTTGAGGCGGCACTGAACACACACAAGATTTTTAAGGAGATAAAAAAAGACTCCGCCACCAAAACCGCCAAGGGCGCCATAAAGTTCAAGTTTAATATTCGCATCAGTGATAAAAGCGACAGCTCGGCCATGCCCGGCTTAATGCCGAAATTGAAAGGAGGTGGCTGATGCCCATCTCCGATAGAGAAAAGAAATTCGTGATTTTCGGTGGGAGCGGCCTGGCTTTATTCATCTTGCTCTTCTTTATCCTGCCGGCTTTTATGGATGGCTGCGATTCTTCGGGCAGCGGCTCTTTGGGTAAGCAAAAAAGCGACCTTGATACAATTATGAGCCTTTCAAAGGACTTTGCCACTGTTCGTTCCGAATTTAGAAAAACCGAGGTCAAAATAAACAACAACCGGTCTTTCTCCCTGTTGACCGAGCTTGAGAATATCGCCAACAACTCCGAAGTCAAAACCAATATCGAGTCAATGGACAGCAAGACAAAGCCCAAAAATGACTTTTTCAAAGAAGAGGCGGTTGAGATTCGCCTTGTAAAAATTACTCTGAAACAACTGACCACACTTCTGTTTAACATTGAACATTCACAAAAAGTTCTTAGGGTCAAAAAGCTTCACATCCAGGTTCGCTACGATAACAAAGACCTTCTGGACGCCCAACTCCAAGTGTCTACATTCAAGCCTCTGTCATAAGAAAACTATTCTTACACCCGCACTGTTTTTTGAGATAAGTATCGTGTCCCCGGAATAGCCCGGAATAGCTGTCCCCGGAATAGCTGTCCCCGGAATAGCCTACACCGGTTAGTCCTTAAAGGATTTTTTCAATTCCCCAAAAGCATCGTTCGCGTAGTTCAGGGTCTCATTAATATCCTTTTTTGTGTGCGCCGCGCTTAGAAACCAGTTGTGATGGGGGTGGAAAAAGGCGCCTCTGCGAGTCACTTCCGTGGACCATAGCCGCATTCTGTAAAAATCGGTTTCGTTGGTGAACCTGACGTATGGAATTGTAGGTGGGCCTGATATTGTCAATTGAAAACCATGATCCTGGGCTAGTTTCAGAAGCCCTTCTTTTAGCATGGTGCCCATCTTCATCATTGTCTCGATACTTTTTTCCTCTTCCAGAATCCTTATGGTCTCAAGGGCGGCGGCCATCTCCATAGCGCTGTTCCAATAAGAGCCGGTAAGGAAAACCTTGCTCGCCGAGGTTCTCAGGAAATCTCTGCCTACGCCGGCGGAGATGCTGTATCCATTGGCGATGGCTTTGCAGTAGCATGAGATATCAGGTTCGAATCCAAAATAATCCTGACTCCCTTTAATGCTCAACCTGAACCCCGCTCTGACGTCATCGAGAATAAGCACAATGCCGTTTTCGTCGCAAATCTGTCTGACACCCTGCCAGAATCCCGGTGCCGGCAACTCCGAGTCCCCAAATGCCGGATGATGATAGGGAGTCATAATAATTCCCGCCACATCGCCTTCATATTTTCTGACAAGGGACCTCAGCCCTTCCAGGTCATTCCATTTGAAGGTGTGAATATGGGTTCTGTCCTCATCTATAAGACCGTTATGACCGGGAGTGCACCAGGCGTGAGTTCCATGATATTCACCGTCAACGTGGAGAATTTTTCTTCTTCTTGTGTGATCTCTGGCAACCAGCGTCGCCCATGTTGTAATGTCGGAACCGTTCTTGGCCAATACCGCCCAATCAGCAAAGGGCACAAGGCTCACCAACTTTTGCGCAAGCTCCACCTGGAGAGGCGCGGGATGGTTGGCGCAGGAAACAATCTTTCTCTGCTTGTCCACCGCGGCTTCCACTTTTTTGTTGCCATAGCCAATAACCATGGGACCGTAAGCGCACATGTAATCGATATACTCGTTGCCGTCCACATCCCAATATCTGCACCCATGGGCTTTTTTCGCGTAGTAAGGGTATTTGCCCGGGACAACAAGGGCGGGAGTCATATGTCCATAAATTCCACCAGGGATGACTTTGGCGCCCCTTTTAAACAAAGCCATATTCTTTGAATATTTATACAGCTTTTTTACCACCGCCTTTTTAGGTTTCGCTGATTTTTTTACTGCCGGTTTTTTCACAGCGGGTTTCTTGACCGTTTTTTTCTTTGCTTTCGCTTTGGTTTTTTCAGGTGACATGGCGCCTCCCAATCAGGAAAGATATGTGCTGACACGATCCAGAATCGCGTTCATGTTATCCACAAGGGGAATCATTCCCTCAAGTTTGATATCGCCGGCGCCTATTGCCGCCATGGCGTCAATTTTGTCATCAAAGACATCCCCGGCTATATCCACGCCGGCAAATTCCATTAGAGCGTTAACCTTTTTGGCGGAACCAATTACAGGAGAGATGATTCCGTTTTGAATTTTGATGTGAGCGGCCGGTCCACCCGCTATTCGAAGCTCAGCCACGCCATTGGCCATCTTTTGGGCATATGGAATAACGTGGGGATCGTTTTCCCCTACTTCTTTTATTGCTCGCACAGCGGTATATAATTTCATCTTTACAACAAAAGCTTTGTGCTCTTTGGGCAGCTCTCCCTGGGGAGTCTGCATATAATACTCGAGCCTTTTGGTAAGCTCTGTAAATCCTTTTAGCATTCCAGGACGAGTAAGCCCTTTCCAGGGGATGGGAAGAGTGAATCCCCGCCCTGTAAATAACTTGTTAAGTTCTCTTGGAGAGAAGAACCAGAGGGCGACGGTGGGCCATTGGGTTGTCCCACGAAAAGCTTTTGCCTTACCATCTGAAAACTCAATGTACTCTCCAAAACCACCTGGGCAGGAAAACTGCACCGTACCCTTCCAATCCGCGATAATTTTCTTTGCCTGGTCATCGTACTTTACCAGTTCCTCCAATAGAGGTAGTACGGCATGCAGATGACATTTGGCTAAAACCGATTCTCTATCCATTGCCCTCTCCTCAAATGTTCAACCTTTGATTCGGTGATATACATTAAATCCTTTTTAATTCATTGCCAAGAGAATAATCCAACATTTGTTCTTTTTCAATTCTTTTCCAATAGTGTTTTTTCACCAGTTATTATCACCATTCTTACTTGCTGTCGGGCTAATACAAAAGAGGTGGCAACGGTCTTCCAATACTTCTTTTATTTGCTTTCTTCTCCCCAAAAGGCATAATTACCCTGTTAAACACGTTTTTTTGTTTGACATCAACAGGACCCAATGGCAGATTCAATTTAAGCAACTTAAGAGGCGTCTTTTTGCAAGCGCCCAACTTAGCGGAAGTGCGAACAATCTGATATTAACCAAGGAGGTATGTGATGGAAAAAACATCACTGTGGATTTTACTACTAATTGCCGCTGTTTTTGTCCTTACATGTGGGATATGGGCAGGCTGCGGAGATGATGATGATGATGACGATGACAACCAGGGCGATGATGACGACACCGATGGTCCCGGTCAGGGCGAAGAGGGATCACTTAATGGATGCGTTCACGATTTTTTAACAAAACAGCCGGTTCAAGGCGCCACTGTAAA
>CAYSHR010000349.1:0-4636 GCA_964430795.1 uncultured bacterium | reverse complement strand
GATTTAGAGACAAGGCGATTGAAAAATTGCTGGAACTTACCCAAAGCCCATCGACTCCCAACTGGCGCATTTTCGAAGTGGCGGAGCTATTTGAAAAAAACATGGAAACCGCTCTCGCGCAAAAGCTCATGGGAAGAGCTCTGGGTAGGTTCAAAAAAGACCCGTTGAAAAATGACATTTCAGCCGGAAGATTAGAGAAATTGGCTATTCTGAGGGCAAAAGAGAAAGGGTATTTTAATGCCTATCTATTTCTTGAAGAACTAAAAGGCTGGCTCGATTCAAAAGCCGGTCAGAATACGGGATTGATCAGATCTAGATTGTTAAGGAAGAAAGGAATGGTTGAAAAAGTTATGACCAATTCCTTTGCCAAAGCCGTATTTGATTACGCGACCCGGGAGGATTTTGAGAATCTCGAATCCTATCTTGTTAATATGATGAGAAGTGAAATATCAAAAAGCGCCGGAATAAAATCCCTGTTGTCAAAGCTGAGAAAGGACTCGGGTTATTATCTACGAATCGCGAAAAGCGCGAGAATGATTGAATTGAAAAGAGCAACCCTTAAAGAAAAAGCCATTGGGGTAAGAAAACTGGGGGGGAGAAATTCAGGGCTATCCGAATATAGGACATATCTTAATGAAATGAGAAAAACCGGAAACCCGGATTTGTTTATCGGCCATCAGAAGGAAATCGGTTTTGAATATGTAATACCAAGGTCTGCCGCCAGATATGCCTTTTTGGCCAAGGACAAAATCTGTGAAAACAAAGCACTGAAAATCTATTTTGATAAAGGGAAAATGAGAAGTTTTCAGCGTCCGGATAAATACCGAATTAGGTATCTCGATTATCTAAACGAACAGACGAACCAAAATATCCAGGCGACTCTGGACGGCTCTCCATCTTATGGCGCCGCACTGGCTTATTTTGCCTGGAGAGGGCGCTCTGAAATCGCGCTTAGGCTCCTTTATGATAACTGGGGAACTAAATCAAAAAGCTGGCTCTTTAGAAGAGAAATTCAGATCCGTGAAAGTGTCGACGACGGGGCTGGAGCAAAGGAGAAATACCAGCTTCTTCTCAGACTTCCGATAAAAATGGGAAAGATGTTTGAAATTCCAAATAATTGGGATGGCGCTGTATCCGGTAATCGCTGGTTCCTGTGGGCCTTTAAATACGGGAAGCTTTTGGCGACTGACGAAGAAGATGACTATGAAAACTTTATGCTCGCTCTGGCTGAAAAATCACCAAAGGATCCAGACGCCTATTTGTCTATAGCAAAAGAACTTGTGACCTTGAAAAAATTTGACGAGGCCATGACCTACCTTCTACTCGCCGGACAATTAACTCCTGAAAGTGAGTCTGTTATAAGGGCATACGCGAATTTTTGGTTTAAGAAGGGCGGCATCACCAAGGGGAAAACCGAGCTTGAAAAACTGATAGATTGTCCAAAGGATTCAGTGAGAAAATATAGAACATATTATCTGGATATGAAAGAAAACGGCCTGGGTCCCGGCGCGCTGGAAAAATATAAAGAGATGGTTCTGAGGAACATTGGGACCTTTGGCAGATGGGTGATAACCGACGAAATGGTCTTTCTTGCCAACCAGGAAAAGAATCCGGCAAAAACGGCTGAAATATTCAAGAAACTGGTTATGAAAAGCAAGGATGGTATCTACCTTGTAAAGTATATTGATAGAAACAACTTGCTGCCTGATGCATATATGACCTGGTTTTTTCAATTTGCCGCAAAAAAAATCCGTGGATCAAAAAACTATTCGAAATGGGATAAAATTCAGGCATACGAAAAACTCCTTAGAATATGCGTCAAAAACTCAGAAAGAGAAATCGGACTTGGGGCCATCAAGGAGATACGCGGGATTTCCCCTTATGCCAGAAGCGATATTGAATTTCGGCGGATGGAGGGTGAGCTTAATCTTGTATGCCTGGATGAGCCTTTGGGAGAGCAGCTCTTTCTTGAAATAGTTAAAAAGTGCCAAGATGAATACTGTTTTGAGGAGATGGAAAAAGTTGCCTTTGACAACAGCTTTATTGATCTTAGCAAAGAGATAAGGTATTTGCTTTACCAGTTCAGATTGAAAAAGGGGCTTCTTTCATCAGGAGGCAGAATTTATCTGGCAAAATTATACTTTGAGAGGAATCTGGACAAAAGGGCTACAGCCCAGCTTGAATTTGTCGCCTCGTCAGATGGGTCGAATGGAGACGCTCTGCTCAGAATCGGCGTCATCTACCTGGAAAATGATTTGTACTTAAAAGCCCTTGAGCACTTAAAAACAGCATCAAAAATTGATCCTGAAAATGGAAAAGTTTTATTCAAACTGGGAGTTGCATTTGGGTGCACAGGAAACATCTCCAAAGGTGCTTTAATTATCAGTAATGCTTTTTCAAAGGGGTTGATCGGGCGGTCTTTTATCGCTGATGAAATAAATTTCGCTGTGAAAACCCTTATAAGAAACGAAAAACAGGAAGAGTTCGCCATGGAATTGGCAAACCATCCTCAAGAGGGAGTGAAGTTGCTAAGGGGCGCTCTTGTTTTCGCGGAAAGAAGATATGAGGAAGCCGTTAAAATTTATAAGACTCTGCCTGATAACTCTCATTTCAAGCAAATGAAGTACATACTTTTTGCCGACGCTTTGGTAAAAGCCGGGGATACAGCAGGATCGGTTGAATATATAAATCGCGGGATAATAAATCGCCCTGAAGATAACGACCTTGTGGTAAAGAGATTTTTTACTCTTTATGAGGATGGGGAATATGCCCATGCCCTTGATTCCATAGAGTTCCGGCTTCCTACTGATAGATACGCTCTTCTGAATCCTGTTTCAATGGATAAGACACTTTCAGGGGTAAAGGACCTGCCATCGTCCCTGGGCTTATCCGGTGAGATGGGAGAGAAACTTCTAAAATGCGTTGGGCAGGCGTTTTTGGAAATGAACTACCCGGCTGAATCGATGATCTACTTCAAGGCTCTGCTCGAGCGCATTCAAGGAGAACCCGGAGAGAAAGCTCTTTCTCAAAAGATTGATAATCTGGAAAAACAGGTAAGGAATATGAGAGAGAAACTCTCGCCCTGGCCTTTGATAACCGCTGAATGATTTGGAGAAATAATGAGTAAAATAATACTCTTAACTGTATTTATCGGGGTTTTGGTTTTGTCCGGAATCGCTATGGCCGCTGAGCACCCCCTGATTAATCTTCTTCCTGAAAACCCTCTGGTTATAATTTCAGGAGAGGGAATAAGCCGGGTATATGCAAGGCTGACAGGTTTGGACGCGGTAGTTGATTATGGGAAATCAAAGGACCATGAGGAGTTTGAAAAATCCAAACTGGCGTTGAAATTACGGGCAAGAATCAAAGCTCTTAGTTCCTTTGTCGGCCATAATATCGACATGAAAACATTTTTGGAGCTATCAGGCGAGCATACGGTTTTCGCTCTATATGACATAGGGACTTTACGGTTTCTGATGGTCTCGGATATCAGCGTCAAAGGGCAGACTGCCCTGGCATACCTTCAAAACTTAAACGAGTTTGAAACAAGAAAAGTCGGCAAGAGAGTTCTTTATGTAAAAGAAGATCCGAACAAGGGTCTTGCTTTCGCACTTTATAAAAGTGAAGACAAAATCATTTTATCCAATGACGTAACTTTGCTGGAGAGAACTTTGCTTAACATGGAAAGGGTTGGCGGCGGCGCCTTTGTTAATGGAACTCATTGGCGGGCCGCCGGCGCCCCTGATGATAAAGTCCTTAAGACGCCTCTTGTTTTGTATCTGAACATGGAAAGACTTCTTGAGGATAGATATTTTCGATTCTATTGGGTTTACAGAAACAGGGAGGAATTGAAGTTTGACAAATGGACGATCAGTGGAATTAGGGTTTCGGAAAATGCCATTTCTGAAAGAAGAATAGTTTATGGAAGAAAGGCGCCTGCCGGAAAGACACTTCTTCTAAATGGATTTTCCGGCGCATGGCAGAGCCGTGCCGGCAAAGGCGACAATCCCATGGAGGAGCTGTCATCATTTTTTGGTTGGAAAATTGATAAGGCTTATAAATGGGATAGTTCGATAAAGGGCAGGCTTTTCGCGTTTACTTCCAAAGCCGATAATCAGGGAATCGTCGCTTTTTCAAAAGGAGCGGTTTTTATAGTTGACGGTGCATTTAATGAGGAGAAAATTGCCCAGGGAATATTAAAAGGAATTAATGATGAGCTTCTGATTATTCCCGATAATCTTAAATTTGAAAAAGATGACGCCGGTTATCTGGCTATGAATATTGGGGGATTTTCAAACTGCTTCTTATTCAAGGCTGATAATTTGATGTTCATTGCCAACGACAGGGAAATGATGAAGGAATTGAGAAAAAGGGTTTCGAGAAACGAAGGGGATGTCGCGGAAGAAATATCCATTTCTCTGGATGGGGAAATACACCACTGGATTACCGCCTTTAAACAGATGGGGCCAAGCGCCGCTTTTTCCAGGTACGATATAGGAAATTTTTTCTTTAGGGATATGACAGGTCTTCTTTCTTCCTTTAACGCTTTTGGCCGGTTTTCTCTAAAAAGCGTCAGAAATAGCGAGAATATTATGATCCAAACGGTAATTTATGAGCAATAAAATTCTTTTTATAT
>CAYSHR010000348.1:0-4643 GCA_964430795.1 uncultured bacterium | reverse complement strand
TTGTATGTTAGTGAAAAAAAGCCCAAGCTCGCGATAAAAGCCTATAAAGAAGCCCTTTTGATCGACCCGAATTTTGTTCCGGCAAAATTGAATCTCCAGAGGCTCATGGACGCCAAAGAAAAATGAAGGGTGGCCCTGCCCTTTTTACTAATCCGCCAGAACATTCACCGCGTCCTCAAGTCCATTGACGCTAAGCTCAAACATGGGAAAGATGTTTGATATTGCGCCGATAGTATGAGCGCCGTAGGCCCAGTCCCACTCTTTCTGTAAAATAGGATTTATCCATACCGAATGGGGAAACTGATCCCTGATGGTTTCCAACCAGTATTTTCCGCTTTTTGTCTGGCTGGCGCCCCATTCAATATTTCCGTGGGGATGATTTAATTCCCATGGGCTCATAGAGGCATCGCCGACGATTATCACTCTCCACTGGTCATCCCAATGAGTCATCTCTTCTACAAGCTGAGATTTTTGGCTCCTATGAGGGTCGGCCCAGATGGTATCGTAGACGCAGTTATGAAAATAATATGTTCGCAGTTCCCTGAACTGGTTCTTGGCGTATTTAAATAGGCTTCTGCAAAGCTCCACATATGGAGTCATGGACCAGCCGCCATTATCGAGAAGGAGAATGACCTTTAGTTTGTCCCGCAGAGAAGCCTCGAAAACAATCTCGATTTCTCCGGCCTGCCTAACAGTTTCTCGAATGGTTTCCTCGATATCAACCTGGTCCTTGGGGCCTTCCGGTCTCAGCATTTTCAGCCTGGCCATTGCGTCACCGATTCGCTCGGGAGTAAGGATTCCTCCTTGGGAGTAATCGACATATCGCCTGTCCATGGCTACTTTTATGGCGCTGCGCGCGCCTGGTCCTCCGCCAACTCTCATTCCGCCGGGATGATATCCAGAGTGTCCCACCGGACTTGTCCCGCCAGTGCCGATCCAGCGATTTCCACCATCGTGCCTTTCCGATTGGTCACCCAACCGCTTCTTGAAGTACTCCATAAGTTCATCAGGACTCATGTTTCTCAGCTTTTCCCGTTCCTCTTCATCCAGAAAAGGAAAAGAAGCCGGATCCTGGAGCCATTGATCCAGCAGAGCCTGGATGTCATCACCAAGGATGTCGTCAACTCTATCATCAATATGCTTCCCTAAAAAATAAGCGGAAAAAACCTGGTCATACATATCAAATTGCCGCTCTGATTTAACCATTAGCGCCCTGGCTATGGCATAGAAATCATCCAGATTGTTAATCATGCCATTGTCCAGGGATTTCTGGAGCTTCAAAAATGATGTTGGGGAAACTGAAACGCCTTTGGACCTCAGGCTATAGAAAAATCCTTCAAACATAGAGGCTACCTCGCGTATCTGATACCGGAAATCAAGGTCTGCCTTGCCCTGCGAAGATCATCTGACTTTTTGAAAAGCAGTCCAAGCAGAGGTAGTTTTTTGTCATCCTTGAGAGTTGACGGTTCAAATCCCGGTTCGGTCATAAGAGCCCTGATCCAATGGAGCAGTTCTCTGGTGGCGGGCTTTTTCTCGATTCCCCCGATCTTTCTGAGCCTGTAAAAAGCCTCCACGCAGTTAAGGGACATCTTCCTCTGAATATCGGGAAAATGGGCTTTTACAATCTCAAGCATGAATTTCTCATCGGGAAAGGCAATGTGATGAAAAACACAGCGCCCTAGAAATGGATCGGAGAGGTCTCTTTTGGCATTACTTGTAATTAGAACAACAGGGCGATGTATCGCCGCGATGGTTTTGTCAATTTCGGTTATGTCAAAGGTCATCATATCAAGAACGTCCAGAAGATCATCCTGGAAATCATTATCAGCTTTGTCGATTTCGTCGATAAGAAGAACCGCTCTTTTTTCAGAAGTAAATGCCTGGCCGATTTTACCCATCTTTATGTAATCCTCGATATTTGAGACATCCCGGTCAGAATCGGAAAACCGACTGTCATTCAATCTTGTGAGGGTGTCATATAGATACAAAGAATCTTTGGCCTTCATTGATGATTTGACATTCAATACAAGAAGGGGCATATCCAGGTCCCTGGCGATGGCGTAAGCAAGGAGGGTCTTGCCTGTGCCCGGCTCACCTTTAAGGAGCAAAGGAAGCTCCAACCTTATAGCCACATCAACTATTTTTGCCAATTCATGATCAACAATATAATTATCGGTCCCTTTAAACTGTTCCGCGGATGACATCATCTTTCTCCTGATTAAAATGAACGAACAAGCCAGACTATATCATATTTTCTTTTTTCCATAAAAAATGGCAAATAAAATCGTTCCCAAAACAGAGCTCGCCGAAGCGAAGACGAAAACATATGTAATATTGGACAGGTCTTTTATCAATCCCCCAAGTAAAGGGCCGGCCGCCAACCCCATACTCATGGCAATGTTAAAAAGAGCCATTACCGAGCCCATGGAATACTCACGCCCATTGGTTACCACAAGAGCGGTGACAGCGGGAATAGAAACCGCGCCACTTATCCCCATGAGGAGATTAACCATAAACAACTCGGTAAAGTTTGATGTAAAGGGCATGGAAAGAAGAGCAATGGCGCTCAAAATATTTCCGAAAATCGCCATCCTTCTCCTGTCGGTCTTATCCGCCAATTTCGCCATAAATATCTGAAGCAAACTGGAAAGCAGAAGGTTGCATGAGATGGTTAACCCGATTTCCACTGTGGTGAGATTGAGTTTGGCAGAAGCCAATATGGGAAGAAAAGCCATCATGGCGCCTCTTCCCAAGGCATTTGACAATCTGAAAAGAAATATTCCTTTGAAAGAGTCGTTTCTCAGGATGTCCCTGTACCGAGTGGGACCTTGATCTTCTCTGACATTGCCCTTTGAATCTTTAACCACCGGCCTTTTTAAATCGGGCAACAGGATCGCTACAAGAAGAAAGGCAATAAAGCCGGCAATGCCCAGGGCCGCGAAGTTCAGATGAATCCCACCGCTGTATTTATGGATCAGGCCGCCAGTGAGAGGTCCGATTCCGAAGCCGAGGAAAAGGGCTATGTTGATGGAATTCATGGATCGGGCTTCATGGTTTACTTTGCTGATCTCTCCAACATAGGCCATGGAGATGGGAAGAATCATGGCCGCTGAGGCGCCCTGAATCATCCTAATGGCTATGAGTTGATATTTAGATGTGGCAAAAATGAATAATACTGAGACAATGGAATAAAAAAGAAATCCCAGCAGGATAAAAATCTTCCGCCCCTTTTTATCACTCCACCTGCCGAATATGGGCATCAGGATCAGCCTTGCCAGGGAAAAACCGCTGAAAATCAGGCCGACGCCCACGCCGCCGGCGCCCAATTCCTCTGCGTATATGGGGAGGAAAGGAGCGATGATTCCAACACCAACCATGGTGATAAGGATAGAGAAAAAGAGGACTGTGAATATCAGCCGTCTTTCTTTTTCCGAAATATTATTACTTGTCATCGATAATTTCTTCGAGCTTATTTTTTAACAAAGTGCTTTTAGAAAAGTAATGCCCTTTCCCTTTCATGGCAATGGGCAAAGTTCGAGACAGCTAAAAAGCATATGGCAATCTGTGGCGCCGTGCATACAATTGAGCCTGCATTTCCATCCATTTGATATTTCACCAAGGGCAAGGCATTCGGTATATGCCTCTTCAAGGGATTGAGCCTGCCCGTCTTTTAAAAAATAATGTCCGCAATCATAGACAAAATTTACACCCTTTTCACACCCCTCCGGGTCCATGTTGTCATCGTCATCGTCACCGGAAAGACCATCCATAGGATCATTTCCCGCCGCGCCCTGTTCAGTGGAATCACCGCACGTCGCGCCAAAACATGGCAATAGAATAAAAAGGGCTAAAGCCGATAAAAGTATTTTTCTTTTCATTTATCATTCACCTTTGGTATCGCCGCGATATAGACCGGGACATTGACAAATCCCCGAACCATCAGCCTGGTCTTGTCAGTCATCAAAAGAAGTTGGGAACTGGCGCCGCCATCGAGATTTACTCCTTTTATACAGCCCGGACCATCAGGTTCCTTCTTGGCCAGAATCTCTGCCAGGTGGGGTAATGTAATGCCGTTTATCGCCGTGTCTGTAATAACGAAAACGATTTCGCCCTTTTTACTTATACAAACGGCGCTCCTCCGATCTATCCTCCCAGGGTGCTTGAATCTCTTTTTCGCGGAGGAATCAACAACAAGCCAGGGACCGGCCTGCAATGCCTGGCTAATACCAGCCTTTGAAAAACCATCCCTGTGAACAAGATCCGGGATACTGTTTTTAACATAGAACATCGCCCTATTCTCCCCAGCCACTGTCATCCTGGAAGTCTCAACGCCATCGCTTATGGCAAGACCCAGAATCCCAAGTTGTGAATTGAAAAAAGATCCGTTAATTATCCCTGTGGCGCCTAAAGATTCGGCGACTTTATATATTGACGTATTAGTAATTTCATCCAGGGGCACGGTGACGACCTTAAAGTCAAAATATTTGGGGTCAATCCTGACAAGTCTTAACGAGACACCAAGCTTTTCCTTGCCTCTGTGAATTTTTATCTTTCTAACAGCAATGCCTGGGATATTTTGTTTCCATTTCCCCTTGTCATCCACAATCAACTCGCCCTTGATTCCGGTTCTATATCCGGAATTG
>CAYSHR010000347.1:0-4651 GCA_964430795.1 uncultured bacterium | reverse complement strand
AAAGGAGCGTTATAGAAGATATTTGATAAAAGCCGGGGCGGCGCCTTTTTGACCGGGTCGCCGCCCCTTGACAAACCCCAACCACTAATGGGAGGCCTGTGGAATATATGCTACCCCAAATCCCTACCAATAAACAACCCCCTTTTCCACAGGTCTCCCTCCTATTCTCAAAAGGAGGATTATTATGTCCGGCGAGATTACCTGGTGCCTGTCAAGCAGATGTGTTCCAAGAGAGTGTATTCACTACTCCGGCTGCCCTTTTCTAAAATCTGAAAAGCGAAAATTCAGAGTTTCCGGAATCATTTTCGTCCTGTTTCTCTTTTTTACCGGATTTCTCAATTCCCATCAAAAGTTGGGACGGATGACTGATTTCGAAAGCCCGGTAAGCCCTACAGTGGCAAGGTTGACCCTGGATAAGGTCGACGCCATTACCTTTACCACCTATGACAATAATTTTGCCGGTTCAGGAAACAAGGATGATAATTATGAGGAAGAGGAAATTAAAACCGCCGGGTGAGACATTGACATATAGAGGTGAATAGGGCTAGTTTTATTCACCATGGAAGATAGAGGAAAAATAGATTGGGCTGAGATAATCGCTCCGGCGTGGATAATTTTTGGCGGATTGGCGTTGCGTCTTTTTCACCTTGGACGCCAATCATTATGGACCGATGAGATCGCCGCGGTTATCGTAGCCGGGCAATCCCTTATTGAAGTGGTTTTTACCATAGCGACGCGGGATGTCTCGCCCCCCCTCTATTACCTGATCCTTCACTTCTGGATGAAACTTGGTACAAGTGAATTTTCTCTTCGTCTGTTGTCTGTGCTGTTAGCCGGCGGGTCGATGGTTGGTGTTTTTCTCATCGCGAAAAACCTCTTTGACAAAACAACGGCATATATCGCCCTTGCGATTCTGGCTTTCTGCCCTTTGTCTATCTATCTTGCCCAGGATGTTCAAAATTTCACTCTCCTTGAGTTTGAGACGGTTTTCGCGATTTTCGGTTATCTTCAATTGAAAAAGGGGAAAGGGTGGCACTGGCCGGCCATTCCAATCCTTGCCGGACTATACACCCACTACTATTTTTTCCTGATTATTTTTACGCTGATTATCTGGTTTATGCTGGATGTGAAATCAAAGGGGATTGAGAAAAAGCCATTCCTTAAAGCCACCCTTGTTCCCCTGGTGTTATGGCTGCCGTGGCTCATAGTGTTATCAGTTCAGGCAACCGGAAGTTCATATCAATTTCTCCCCTTTATCAGCCCAGGGCGGCTACTTCTTGACCTTTCGGTCTTTCTAACTATTGGGCACGCCCATGGCCTCTCACCTTGGACGGCCCAGCCGGTAACATTAAAAACACTAATTTTCACCCTGCCCTTTTTGGCGATTATTACCCTTCCAATCATTACCGGTTTTAAAAATAGAGATGTCCGAAAATTGTATATCTGGCTTTTTCTGCCGATTCTAACGGTCCTTTTAGCTTCCAGGTTTATCAACTGCTACGGGCATAGATACTTCATAATTATCATCCCGGCAATAGCCATCGCCCTGGCTGTTGGATGCAAAAAACTTGAGGTATTCCACAGGCTCGCGCCAATAATCCCAATAATCATTTTGATTGTCATTCAAGTATCCGCCACCCTTTTTTACTTTACGGATTCAAGATTCTGGCGAGAGGATTGGAGAGGGTTGGCCAAGTATGTGGAATTTAATGAACGATATGGCGATGCCTTTGTATTTTATAATCAAGGTCAGGCAAGGGCTTTTGATTACTATTATAAGGGCGAGCTGCCAAGAGCAAAAATACTCACCGACGACGCCAATATATCTGACCAGGAGCCAGAAGAGAAAATAGATAAGCTTCTCGATTATTATTTCAAAACCTACAGAAGAATGTTCTACCTGCCCCACTTCTCCCATATTTATGAGCCCGCCGGTTATGCCCGGTCCTATTTTGATGAGCATTGCATTGAGGACAATCACCTGGATTTTGATGAAAAATACAGAATTCCAATGAGGCTCTGCTTTGTATCCAGGCTTCATGCCTGGCTTGCGCTGTGGAAATCTTTCGATACTTTTATCGATTTCTCAAGGAATAATTTTCACTCAACTCAGATTCAGGGCGAACTCTCCGACCTTGGAGAACCTTGGGTGTGGATGGGAAAATGGGCGAGATTCTATGTAAAAAATCCAGGCAGAACCGGAAAAATCAAAGTCCGATTAAAGGTTGATCTTGCTAATCATGAAAAAGAAAAAATCAACTTCTATCTGTTGGCTGAGAAAAAACCGATTAAATACTTCACTATCGCCCAATCCGGAATTTTGGAATTTGAGGCTGAATTTCACAAAATCGAGGGACAACTTTTGGAGATCGCCTTCTATACAAAAGACATATTCAATCCACGGGATCATTCAGGTGTGGAGGAGACCATCCCAAAGTCGTTTATGCTCGGATTTGTAGGATTTGAGTGATTTTGTGTAGTGGGGCGGTAATCGATCAGTTCCCCGAAGCATGGTTTGAAATCGGGGGAGATGACCTCATTTGGAATTCCGGAATTACTAAAATAGTTCGTGAAAAAACCGATGTTTAACGATGGTCTTCAGCTTACTTTGTCACCGGGCTTTAGCTTGCCGTCAAAAGCGGTGATAAACATATCTTCTTTTCCGCTGCCTACAAGGACCATGCCCTGAGATATCCCGAATTTCATCTTCCGAGGTTTAAGATTGGCCACAACTATCACCTGCTTTCCCACAAGAGAGTCAGGTTTGGGATATGCGGATCGTATCCCCGCGAAAATCTGCCTTGGTTTTTCCTCACCTATATCCACAATAAGGTGGAGAAGTCTGTCAGCTCCCTTTACTAGAGCGGCCTCGGCTATTTGCCCGGCCCTCAAATCCACCTTGAGAAAATCATCGATTTTGATTTCAATTTTTCCGGCTTTTTTCTTCTTTGTTTTTTTGGCGGCTTGGGCTTTCTCGATTTTCGCCCATGAATCACGGAGAGTCACTGTTCTGTTAAAAACAAGACTGCCCTTTCCCGAATCAACAGAATCAACGCAGAAATAGCCAAGCCTTTCAAATTGAAAAATCTCTCCGGGGTTTGATTCGGCAAGGAACGGCTCAATTAGGCAATTTGATAAAACCTTAAGGGAATCGGGATTAATATTATCCTTAAAATCCCCTCCTTCCTCCACATTGAGAGGGTTTTGGGTCAGGAAGAGCCTGTCATAGAGCCTTACTTCCGCTTTCTTACCATATTTTTCAGAGACCCAGTGCAGGGTGCCTTTTACTTTACGCCCGTCCGGGGATACGCCGCCTTTTGATTCGGGATCCCAGGTGCATATGAGTTCTGTAACCTCGCCGGTGCTTTTGTCCTTAATCACGTCGACGCACTTGATCAGACAGGCGTATCTGAGCCTGACTTCCCGCCCAAGCGCCAGCCTGAACCATTTTTTTGGAGGGTTTTCCCTAAAGTCATCTTTTTCAATGTATATGACTTTGGTAAAAGATACTTTCCTTGTCCCCTTTTCAGGCTCTTCAGGATAAAAGGGTCCATCGAAATCCAGAGTTTCATCCTCGGCAAAGTTTTTGATCACGACTTTTAAAGGATTAATAACCCCCATTACCCTTTTGCATCGCTGGTTGAGGTCTTCCCTAATGGTATGCTCAAGAAGGGCGACATCGACAACGCTGTCAGCCTTGGCAACACCTATTTTTTCGCAGAACTTAATAATCGCCTTCGAAGTATACCCCCTTCTTCTCAAACCTGAGAGAGTAGGCATCCGGGGATCATTCCAACCTGAGACATATTTCTTTTCCACCAACTCAAGAAGTTTGCGCTTGCTCATAACGGTGTAGTTAAGGTTCAATCTTGCGAATTCTATCTGTTTAGGCGGTTTTGGAAAGCCGATGGCCTGGGTAAACCAGTCATATAGAGGGCGGTGATCCTGGAATTCCAGGGAGCACAGAGAATGGGTTATTCCCTCAATGGCGTCGGATTGTCCGTGAGCGTAATCATACATGGGGTAGATGCACCAACTCTTCCCGGTTCTCTGGTGTTCCTGATGCCTGATTCTATACATGATGGGATCCCTCATGTTCATGTTAGGGGATTCCAGATCGATTTTCGCCCTTAACACATATTTGCCGTCAGGAAACTTGCCGGCCTTCATTCCGGCGAATAAATCGAGACTTTCCTCAATAGGTCTATTTCTGTCAGGGGTCTCCTTGCCCTTTCTGTGATAGTCCCCTTTGTATTCCCGTATCTGTTCTTCACTTAAGGAATCCACGTAGGCTTTGCCATCTTTTATTAGCTGAACCGCTATATCATAAAGCTTGTCAAAATAGTCAGAGGCGTAATAAAGTCCGTCGCCCCAATCGAAGCCCAACCATCTGATATCCTCAATAATGGAATCCACATATTCCACATCCTCTTTTATGGGATTATCATGGCACATGCAATCTTCGATTTGTATCATCAAATCGAAGATTGCATGTGCCATGATAATCTTTTGCTATGCCAAAACTGAGGCTTAGAGCTTTGGCGTGCCCTATGTGTAGATAGCCGTTTGGCTCCGGCGGGAATCTAGTGGCCACTTTTTTGTTGTAAACGTTGTTCCTGATGTCATCGTCGATAATGTCTCTTATAAAATT
>CAYSHR010000346.1:1086-4654 GCA_964430795.1 uncultured bacterium | reverse complement strand
TGGATCGAGGGCTGTCGACCTTTTTAAATGTGCGAAAGATATTTTACGTTATCTTGGGCTTCCATTATCGCGCTGATATCCCTGTTTTTTGGCGTGCTATATATACAGGTTGGACTGATTGGAGAATATATCGCTCGTATTTATATTGAAGGCAAGACCCAACCAATTTATGTTATATCCGAAAAATCCTGATTCGGAAGACAACCTTGTTGTTCCAAGCTTAGGTTGAGTCATTTTTCCTGGCGACAATTCCAAAATTAATCATTATTCGATAAAGAAATTGTCCATAACGATCAAAAAAGGGCAACACCCTTTTTGAACCAGGTATTTGCCATGGGAAAAGATGACAGCCGGAAATTGAAAGTAAGTCAAACCCATTATCGCGCAAAAACCGCGTCACCTGACCAGGCCAAACCCAAATTTCATTCCCCTCAAATTTTCTAACTTTCATCAATTGGGATATGATCAGAATCGGATACCACAACCTGTTAGGAGTTGTAATGATCAAAACCCCCCCCGGTTTTAAAACTCTGGCCATCTCCGCCACAGCAGACAAGGGTGATTTGGTGTGTTCAACGCATTCGGATGAAATCACCGCGTCAAACATATTGTCAGGCAGAGGTAAATTACAGGCATCTGCTTGGATCCATGGGCAATTCAGTTGCTTCCCTACCTGCATGGCCATTTTTCCGGAAATATCTGAGACAGTGAGCTGTTTTGATAACTTGACTAGACTTTTACTGATCGAACCAAGCCCACAACCAACTTCAAGAAGATTATTAACCGGAGCATCGTTAGGTATGAGTGATTTAATTAGATTTTTTCTTTGTTTTACATCGTAATCGGATTCAAATTTTTTAAAATTATCGCCTAGTTCCTGGAAATAGTATTCAGATTTTCGCTGTCTGCCTACAAAATCCTTTTTTGCCATCATTTTTTTATCTCAATTACGAAAGGGTAAAGGTGGCAGCCAACATTTCCGATTATTGCCGAAAAACCGGGCAATTCAAAATAATTGATCTCAAATCAATATCCATCATCTATAGACCGTTAAGCCGCTACATTCAATGAAATCAGTAGGTTGCAACGTTATCAACATAGTTGGGCATTGTCAATATGAAAGCAAAAAGTGCCTTGATCATTCTGTGATAATTGGGCTTTTGGAAAAGGGAGGATCTACTTCTCGCATATTCCCAAGTTTCATTAATAATTCCAAATATGTTAAAGGATAATAAATTAATTCCGATAAAGTGTATAGGAGAGTAACATTGCTCCTGGCTCGGATATCCGGTGGAAAAGGAATTTCCTCCGGGAGATAAGCAAAAAAGCCTTTGAACGCGGGCTTTTGCTACAAACGAAGGGCTGATAATAACATGGGAACTGATCATGGAGGATTAACCATGTGTTCAAAGTTCAAAAAATCATTTCTCAGTGGCTTTTATAAAAGCCAATCCAAAATAATAGCGGAATTTCGCGACTATTTCGCACATGTATTTAAAACTACATTTTTTTACCCATCAAACCAGTTCAAGAGCTGTCAATGTAAAATAGATAATGGCTATTATTTTACAACAAAAGCTTATGGCGCGGTTTGTAGTTTTAAGTGGCCAAAAGAGCCAGTTGCCACAAGGAGTTAGTCATGGAGAGTCCTGCCAAAGTCAATTCCGTAGCCGGTGCCGTAGTTGGCGTCACCGCGAGTTCTTTTCCCAAAAATGGGGCAAAAGAAGCAGAAGAGAAACTGAGTAAAAAAACAGTAAAAGATAAAAAACACCATCAGGCGTCAAAAGTTGACCAAAACCGGAAAAGGGATATTCCCGGCAAAGAATCGGAAAAAGCTAAAGAAGTTGAAAATGATGAAAAAACCCACAAGGTTAGAGATGAATATGTCGATAAGAAAATTACCATAGGCAACAAAACAATTGCCTTTGAGATCGACCGTGAAACCGAAGAAGTCATTGTGATGGTTATTGACCCTGAAACAGGTGAGGAAAAGCGGATACCGCCGGATGAATTAAAAAATCTGGCAAAGCAGATGGAGAATTACAAGGGACGTATTCTTAATCATACAGTGCCGGAATAGATGACAGGGATTTGATTTAACTGGTGTTGGTTCTGAGGAGCTTACTATGAGTAGTGGAATTACATTTGCCGGACTTGGTTCCGGATTAGACACCAAGAGCATCGTTGAGCAGTTGATGGCTATTGAAAGCCGGCATCTTGCTAAGTTGCAGGCCAAAAAAACCGCCAAGAGCCAGGCTTTGACTGTTTATTCGGATTTGCGCACAAAACTGAATGAACTGAGATCCATGGCCGGGGCCATGAATTCCTCCAGGGAATTCAAAAAGATTTCAGCTTTTAGCAGTGATGAGGATATTTTTACGGTTTCGGCCACCAGTAGTGCTACTCCTGGGAATCATACTATAAAAGTAACCCAGCTTGCCCTTGCTGAAATGGAAGTTAGTCAAGGGTATGCAGACACCAGTTCGGTAGTGGGAACCGGAACCATGTCAATTACAGTGGGCACCGGAGCGCCTATCGATATTGATATTGACTCTGATCATAATTCTCTTTCAGGAATGATGGACGCCATAAATGGTTCTGAGGCCGATGTTACAGCAAGTATTATGAACGATGGTGATCCCGCGAATCCCTATCGTCTGGTTGTAACTTCCAATGAGACAGGCACTGCCAGCGCCCTAACCATCGATGTTTCAGGATTATCAGGCGGAACCGCTCCTACATTTACAGACGGCGCCGGCGGGAATCCGGGACAGCAGGCAGCAGACGCCACCATGGTTTTTGATGGCGTTGAAGTAACCAAGTCAAGTAATGAGGTTGATGACCTTTTGACCGGAGTCACCATCAACCTTCTGGAAGTGGACGATACAACCACATATAATCTTTCAATAGAAAGTGACCTTGAGGGAATCCAGGAAACGGTCACTGAATTCGTGGAAAAATATAATGAAATCTATGATTACTTAAAAACAAACAGCTCCAGCAGCGGTCTTAATCGAGATTACACCATATCATCCTTCAGGCGAGAGCTTACCAGTATAGTTACCGGAAGCGTTGAAGGAGCGTCCGGGAATTTCACAAGTCTTTCCCAGATTGGAATCGCCACAGACGCATCCGGGCATCTTCAGATCGACAGTGAGGATTTCACTGATGCTCTTGAAGATCACTTTGACGATGTGATGCAGGTATTCGCCGCCTATGGAACAACTACAAACCCATATATAACCTATCACAATGCCGGATCAGACACCAAAGCGGGAACCTACGATATTGTGATTACAGGCGTAGGGGAGAATTTTGCCGCTACTATCAATGGTGTTGAAGCCGATGTCTCTTCTTCGGGAAATCTTATCTTTGGTCCTGATGGAACTGATATGGAAGGGCTCATGCTGGAGTTTACCGGGACAACTACCGGATCTTATGGATCTGTAACAGTATCTATAGGTGTTATGGAGGAGTTGGACAGGAAACTTGACCTATACACCAGCGTATCTGACGGGCTTATTAAATCAAAAGAAGAATCGATTAACTCATCTATTCAAGATCTCGA
>CAYSHR010000346.1:0-1076 GCA_964430795.1 uncultured bacterium | reverse complement strand
CGAAGATGAAATGATAAAGGAATCCATGTCCCTGGATCTTATCGAAGCCCGTTTAAACTCCAAGTTTGTGAAGATGGAGCAGATGCTTTCACAACTTCAAACCCAAGGGTCCTTTCTAAGCAGCATGGGTACAAGCAGTCTATTTTAATACTTTTGTATAATGTATTGGAGATCCCTAAATTGATGCACACTTACAGTTCAAACGTAAATAGTTATCAGCAGACCGAAATTAAAACCGCCAACAGGCTGGAGGTCCTTGTAAAGCTATACGATGGGGCGGTAAGGTTTATGAACCAGGCGGCCCAATGTCAGCAGAAGAAGGATATTGCAGGCAAAGGAACCTATATTTCCAAATCCATGGCTATAATAAACGAGTTTAAGAATACTCTCAGTTTCGAACATGACAGAGAATTGGCGACTAACCTTGATCGCCTTTACACATTTATTAATGACAAGCTCCTAAAGGCAAATATTACCAATGAACCAGACCATATCAAGGAAGCCATAAAAATCACTACAATACTGCGAGATGCCTGGAAAGAACTTCAAACTAAGGAAAATGGCACCACATCCCCTGAAGCGAAATCATCAAACCAGGACAACTATTTTAGGATAAGCATATGAGCATATTACAAGATGCCAAAGAATTTGAAAAACTTCTTCATCTACAGATATCACAGCTCCGGACTATGGAGAAGTCCGAGCTAAACAGGTTGGCTTGCATTGTAGGCAATAATCCCGAAGGCGCTTTTGCCATTGAGGATAGTTGTA
Source organism: uncultured bacterium (assembly GCA_964430795.1). GTDB lineage: Bacteria > Lernaellota > Lernaellaia > JACKCT01 > CAYSHR01 > CAYSHR01. The sequence continues at coordinate 305 of CAYSHR010000346.1, read as the reverse complement.
CGGAAATTTTTGAAAAATCAACCAGTCTTCAAAAGAAACTGGATGTTCTTGCGAATAGAATCAATCTTGACAAGTTGCCGGCAGAGGAGAAAAGCAAGCTATTCTCCCTTGAGTATAAATTAAAAGCTCTTATTAAACGAAATCTTGAGTTAAATATCAGGTGCCAGGATACTCTTAAGTCAGTGGCTGGTGAAGTATCTGAAAAGATTAGAAAAGTTAAATACGGAAAAAAAGCTATAAACTCATATAAAAGCCCTCATTTGAATATTCCAAAATCAATTTCAGGCAGGATATAGAGTTCCCGC
>CAYSHR010000345.1:0-4658 GCA_964430795.1 uncultured bacterium | reverse complement strand
GGTTGGCGGCGGCATCAGCGGTATTACCACCGCTTTGGAAGCCGCGGAAGTTGGCCGGGAGGTCTTTCTTGTCGAGAAAGAAAACTACCTTGGCGGCCGGGTTTCGAGAATGAATTTATATTTTCCGAAACTCTGCCCTCCTTCTTGCGGCCTTGAAATCAATTTCAGAAGAATAAAGGAAAATCCGAAAATCCGATTCTTCACCCGGACAACCATCCAGAGCATAAAAGGGCAGGCCGGAGATTTTGAAGTCACCCTCAAAGCCGAGAAAAAGTACATAAACGGAAATTGTACAGCCTGCGGCGATTGCGCCAAAGCATGCGATGTTGATATTCCCAATGAGTTCGATTACAGCCTTGGCAATACAAAAGCTTTTTACATTCCTCATTTTACCGCTTTCCCAATGAAATATTCGGTAAACCGGGAAGCCCTTAATGATGACCAGTTCGCCAAGTGTAAAGAAGCTTGCAAATACGACGCCATTGATTCGGACCCCCAGGAAAAGACCTTTACCATGAAGGTCGGCGCCATTGTTATCGCCACCGGGTGGCGTCCATATGATGCCGCTAACATTGAGAACCTCGGTTTCGGCAAATACGCCAACGTGGTTACAAATGTTCAGTTGGAAAGGCTCGCCGCGAATAACGGCCCGACCAAGGGAAAGATTTTACGCCCTTCCGACAACAAGACTGTTAAAAAAGTCGCCTTTGTTCAGTGCGCTGGGTCAAGGGACGAAAACCATCTGCCCTTCTGTTCCGGTGTTTGCTGCCTGGCTTCACTTAAGCAGTCAACCTACTTTATGGAGAATGATCCTGAGGTTGAAGTTGAGATGTTCTACATCGATGTTCGAACTTTGGGCCGCCTTGAGGATTTTCTGAACAAGGTAAAGGGAAATGAAAAATTCTCGCTGACCAAGGGCAAAGCAGCGAAAATTGATGAAACTGACAAGGGTGATCTTACAGTGACAGCAGAAGATGTTCTTGGCGGCGCCAAGATTGAAAAAACCTTCGACATGGTGGTTTTAGCCACGGGGATGGCGCCTGCCGGAGTTGATTTCAAACTTCCGGATGATTTCGGAATCGACCAATACGGATTTCTGGCTGCCGGCAAAGAAGGCGGCGGCATTTATTCCACAGGTTGCGCGAAGCACCCTGCTGATGTCTCCTCATGCGTGCAGGATTCCACGGCAGCCGCAGCCAAAGCAATGTATCTGATCAAGTGAGGTGAACCATGGATAATATTATCGGTGTATATATATGCTCCGGTTGCGAAATCGGCGACGCCATTGATCTTGAAAAGGTTGGCGCCGTAGCGACCAAAGAGTACAAAGTAAAACTTTGCAAAACAGATCAATGCCTTTGTGGAAAAACGGGCATCGAGATGATTAACAACGACATAAAATCAGAAGAACTCAACAAGGTGGTTATTGCCGCGTGCAGCGCCAGGGTGATGACCGACGTTTTCACTTTCGATAACGTCATCCTTGAACGAGTGAACTTGAGAGAGCACGTCGCCTGGTGCCACGAGCCAAATGACGAGGATACCGACATGCTGGCAGAGGATGTGATGCGCATGGGTATTGTGAAATCCCAAAAAACAAATCCCATCGAAGCTCATATTGAAGATGATCTTACTAAAGACGTTCTGGTTGTGGGCGGCGGCGCAGCCGGTCTTAACGCGGCCATGTCCGCCTCAAACCTTGGTTATAATGTAACTCTGGTTGAAAAAGAGAAAGAGCTTGGTGGCTTCTGCATAAAAGAGCTAAGGCAGGTTCCTACCGGCGAGCCTTACGACACGCCGGTGACGCCGGAAGTTGTTGAGCTGATCAAAAAAGTAAAAGACGGCGACAATATCACCATCCATCCGGATTCCACAATCAAGCAAATATCCGGGCAGCCTGGAAAATTTGAGGTTGTTCTTTCAGATGATACGGCTTTTAAAACCGGCGCCATTGTTCAGGCTACCGGAGCAAAGCCCTATGACCCGGCAAACCTCGATTATCTTGGATACGGCAAAAGCAAAAACGTTGTTACCCACGGTGATATTGAGAAGATGGCTATTGACGGAAAGTTCGTCTGTCCATCAGATGGGCGGCTGGCCAAGAGTATAGTCTTTGTTCAGTGCGCCGGATCAAGAGATGAAAAACATCTGCCCTACTGCTCCGCCACATGCTGTCTTGAGTCGTTAAAGCAGGCCTATTATCTTCGCAAAACCATGCCCGACTCCCAGGTGTATATCATTTATAAAGACATGCGCGCTCCGGGTCAGCATGAACTTTTCTACAAAGCCATGCAGGATGACCCTGGAGTGTTTCTTACAAAGGGCGACATTACCGCGGTCAATGCCGAAGATGAAAATCTTACGGTTGACGTGGAGAACACTCTTCTTGGAGAACCCCTTTCCATCGAGGCCGACCTGGTTGTCCTTGCCAATGGAATGACGCCAAACAGTACCGGCGCCCTTGAATTACAATATCGCCTAGGGGCTGATCTTCCTGACGCCAAATATGGTTTTCCCGACAGTGAGTTTATCTGTTTCCCATATGAAACCCGGCGCACGGGAATCTACGCCGCGGGCACTGTAAGACAACCCATGGATGTTGGAATGGCCATGGATGACGGCGCCGGCGCCGCGTTAAAAGCTGTTCAAGCCATGGAGCTTTACAGCAAGGGCGCGGTGGTTCACCCCAGAGCCCTTGACCTGTCTTCTCCTGATTTCTTTTTGCAACGCTGCACTCAGTGTAAACGCTGCACAGAGGAATGCCCCTTTGGCGCTTTGGACGAAGACGAAAAGGGCACGCCCCTTACCAACCCCAACCGTTGTCGCAGATGTGGTATCTGCATGGGCGCCTGCCCTGAACGTATTGTCAACTTCCAGAACTACTCCATTGATATGGTGGTCAATATGATCAAGGCTTGTGAGGTTCCCGAAGAGGATGAGGAAAAACCGCGAGTGATAGCTTTTGTTTGTGAGAACGACGCGTACCCTACTTTTGATCTGGTTGGCCTTAACCGAATCAAATACAGCTCATATATTCGCCTGATACCGGTAAGGTGCCTCGGCTCAATTAATACTGTCTGGGTTACCACGGCTCTTGACTCGGGCTTTGACGGCATTCTCTACATAGGGTGCAAGCATGGCGACGATTATCAGTGTCATATGGTCAAGGGCTCGGAACTGGCGGAGACCAGAATGGAAAACGTTTCCGAGAAGCTTGAGAAGATGATGCTTGAGCCCGAGCGGGTTCAGATTCATGAGCTTGCCCTTACCGACTATGACAAGTTGCCCGAAATTATCGATGAATATATGGAAACCATGGAAGAGGTGGGCCCCAACCCATTTAAGGATATGTAGGAGGTTTGTAAATGACTGAGGTAATCAGGCCGGATAGAGAATTTATACAAGATGTTCTCCAAAGCGGAGGGGATTCAGTTAAGAAATGTTTTCAGTGCGCCAATTGCACCGCGGTTTGCGAGCTGTCCACAGGCGACGCTCCTTTTCCACGGAAACAGATGCAACTGGCGTCCTGGGGCCAGAAAGAAAAACTGGCGGCCGATCCCTCGATCTGGTATTGCCATCAATGCAAGGATTGCTCGACCCACTGCCCTAGAAACGCGAAACCGGCGGATGTAATAGGTGGAGTCAGGCTCGCTGTTATCAAGCACTTTTCATTTCCCCGCTTTTTCAGCGTGATAATGAACGACTCAAAATATATGCCCGCGGTTTTCATGATTCCCATGGCCTTTATTATTTTCTTAAAGCTCTTAAACGGCCTTTTCGGCGGAACCTACGGCTTTCCGAGCGGCCATGAAATTGAGTACTCAAAATTCCTTCCCCACTGGGTTCTGGAGTTCGTTTTCTCAGGGGCGTTTTTCGCCTCTATGGCCGCGGCTATTTACAGTGGCCGGCGTTTCTGGAAAGGTCTTGACGCAGCCAACCCGGGAAATCCCGATAATAAAATGGGTCTTATTCCAGGGATTATCGATACATTCAAGGAGCTTCTGTTCCACCAGCGTTTTTCAAAATGCGACCAGGATAGAAACTTCAAAATTTATCATATGGCCATATTCTTTGGATTTGCCGGACTTCTCTTTGTCACCTCGGTGGTTGTGGTTTTCGCGAAACTCGGTTACTACCCGTTTTTTTCCATGACCCACCCTCTTAAGATTCTTGGCAACCTCGCGGGACTGGCTCTGTTGGGCGGTTGTCTGGGCGCCATACTTAATCGCCTGGGCGCGCAAAAAACCGAGAACAGGGGAAGTTACCAGGACTGGCTTTTTCTCCTGGTGGTCTTTGGTGTCGGCATTACAGGGATGATGACCCAGACCTTCAGGCTCCAGATTCCAAACCCCATAATGGCTTATTCCTCATATTTTGTGCATATGATTTTTGTGACCATCCTCCTCATATTCCTTCCTTACACAAAATTCGCCCATATTTACTATAGGTTTATCGCCCTGCTTCACGGAAAAATGAAGGGCATGGACATTGGTCTGGTGTGTGAAACTCCAAAAACTAAAAACACCCTTGAAAAATCCACAGAAGAAGATTCCGAGGAAGATAAGGAAGAAGCTGTGGAAAAACCGGCGGAGGAACCAACAAGCTGAGCCGGCAATCAGACTCTATATAAAAACCAGCCTCGCTGAAATTCGGCGGGG
>CAYSHR010000344.1:0-4693 GCA_964430795.1 uncultured bacterium | reverse complement strand
AACAAGTACATCTCCCCCCTTTTCCCAAAAGCCCCCTTGTAACTGAACGATTACTGAGAAAAACATCTTTTTCCTTGACAAAAGGACGCTGATATTTCGATTATAAGCCTCTGATTTTTTATGAATTTTACACAGTTTCAAATAACTTTTTAATACTTTAGAAACGAGGCTTGTATGAACGAAGGCGCCGCAAAGAGTAAAAAATCATTTGGCGATATGGTAGTTGGATATTTCAAGGATTTTTCGGTTCTTAAAGAAACCCGCTCTGAATATTGGGGCATTCAGGTTATAAACTTTCTGGACTGCACCATTTATTTCGCCATGATCGCCATCGCGTCGGTTTTTCTATCTGACGATCTTGGTTTAAATGACGCCAACGCCGGATACGTCATCGCCCTGTTTACAACAGCCACAACCATTTTCCTTTTTATCTCAGGAATGGTCACAGACTGGCTTGGCATCAAAAAGGCCATATATATAGCCATGGGGAGCATGCTTGTTCTTAGACTGGGCATGGCTGTTGTCGGGTTGGTGGATACAATTCCCCACAGAGGGTGGATAGCCGCTGGACTGTTTTTGCTTATGGCGCCTTTCATGGCAATGCTTCAAACGGTTTTCCAAGCCGCGAACAAACGATTCACCACTACAAGGTCCAGAAGCGCCGGTTTCAGTCTATGGTATCTTTTTATGAACCTTGGCGCCATGTGCGGCGGACTTCTCATTGACCTGGTAAGAAGAGTCATGGGCGTGCCCAATGCTCACATCTTTTCATTTGGTGCCATAGCCGCTCTTCTTTGCACCATCACGGTCTTGTTAATGATTCGCAGGGAAGATCAGCTTGCCACTGACGATATAAAGAAAAACACTAAAGAGAATGAAGATGGCCCAGGGGACGGCAAGGAAATCAGCGCCGAACCAATAGCGCCGGAAAAGAAAAAGAATCCTTTCCAAATTGCCAGAGAGGTTTTAAGGGAATCAACCTTTTGGAAACTGGCGGTTCTTATCGCTCTGATTCTTGGGGTACGCGCGGTATTTACTTATATGTACCTGCTCATGCCCAAATACTGGCTGCGGACCATCGGTCCTGATGTCGCCATGGGCACACTCCAGGCGGTTAACCCCTTCCTGATTGTAGTGGGAATCATTTTGCTGATCCCCCTTGTAAACAAATTTAATATCTTTAAAGCATTGATTTATGGATCGATGATCTCAGCGGTCTCTTTGTTCGCTTTGGTTTTGCCATGGCAATGGCTATCGCCGGACATTGGCTATGCTCATTATTATATGGCCCTTATTTTCATGGTCCTTTTGACCATAGGAGAGATTATCTGGTCGCCAAAGCTCAATGAGTATACAGCGGCCATCGCGCCTCAAGGGCAGGAGGGTACATATCTGGGCTTGACTATGGTGCCCTGGTTCCTTGCCAAAACCGGCGTGAGTCTTCTTTCGGGTCACATGCTGATTAAGTGGTGTCCTGAAGTGTTCAAAATCAAGAGCGAAAAGCTTATGGCCTATTTTCAGCAATCAGGATTTGGAGCGGCCAAGCTTGCCGAAAACACTCCAAATAGAGAATCAGCCGATGTGGCGGAAAAACTTGGAATAGATGTTATGGACACCGTATCCAATATCAATTCCGAGGCTCTTATGGCCAAAGCCGGCACCCTTGGTATAAATGTCCAGGAGTTTCTGGCTAAAGTTGACCAAAAAACCATTGTTGAGACAACTAAAGCCTTTGGGGTTGAGATGTCGAAACTTAATAGTAACATTGAGCCTGCCCATGTGGTCCTCCAGTTAAAGATAATCTCCATTGAAGTAAGCCAGGCTCTTTTGTCCGGTGCCCAGGGCGTGGACTTTGACACAATCGGAGTCAGCCTGAGATTCGCCATGACAGTTGGCTGGGTCGCTTTCTGGGAAAGTCCCGCGGCTATGTGGTTGGTTCTGGGCGGTTACGCCTTTGGTGGCTGTCTTATCGCCCTGGCTATAAAAGGGTGGCTGACAAAAGGCGCGAAATGGAAAATCGAACACTCGGACAGCGATGAAAACAGCGAATAAATAACCGATGTCCGCAAAAATGGGAACATCTACGATTGGCGCCAAGATAAGCTCTGATTACATTCATTATTTGTTACTTTTTGACAAGAAAATGGTCTGATCTACAGCACCCGTTGTCAACGAGCCTTGCCGCCAGTAGGGGCACGGCACGCCGTGCCCAATCGAGAGACGAAGTTGTTTTTCATCAGGGCAGCAGCACTGGGCGCGGCATGCCGCACCCCTGCGAGTAAGTAGATAAAAAAATGGGCAGTGTAGGTCAGACCCCATTGGGAACCATTTAAAAGTAACATAACACTAGAAGTAATACCAGATCGACTTGTACTCCTCGGGTCGGTATCCTGCCGCTTTTAACTTCTGGAGATATTCAAGGATGGGCATTTCTTTCTCGATATATGTGTGCTGATTGACCAGATTATTCTCCCAGGGCTTCCACTCATATACTCTTTTTCCATCAGGCAAAATAGCAATAATCTCTCTTTTATTCCTGTCGAGCAGGGAGTTATTACCCAGGGTTGGCAAGTTGTTTACAGGGGTATCCCTTCTTGTAAGACCAGACACCAGCACGGCTTCCTCGAAATATTCCTGGAGAATCCTGGCCAGAGGAACCATATAGTTTTCAAGCTCCGCGCCGCCCTTTAGTTTAAAGGAATAATAAGGCTCGATGCCTATTTTTCCAAGCAATCTTCTTAAAGCCAAAACCTCGAATTTCTTGCTGTTAAAAAAAGTATACACCATCTGGTTGTAAACCTTGATTCCGGCGTTTTTCAGCTTTGTTGCCGCCTCCATCATATCCGGGTTTATTTCATAAGGATGCTGAATGTGGCTCATTAAGCAGACTTCGCGAACACCTGGCTTGTTATACCCGCTGAGCAATTGGGTAAGATCATCAGTTATTCTCATGGGCAAAGTCACAAGAGCCCTGGAGCCGATTCTGATTCTCTCAATATTTTTGTTCTTCACGATCCTGTCGAGAATCCACTTGAGGCGATCATTGTCCACCATCAGCGGATCGCCCCCTGTTATCAGAATTTCCTTGATGGCCGGATGTTCCGAAATCCAGTTGATGGCTTTTTTGATCTTTGTTTCAGGAGCGATTACACCACTCAAGGCGGCTACATTGACCTCAAGGTTACGCCCGCAATATACGCATATCTGTGGGCATGTGAGAATGGGTTTAAAGTTTACTATTGATGGATAGCGCCTGGTTACAAGTTCCACAGGAACCGCGGTGTCCAGCCTATCCTTTTCTTCTTTCATTTTGCCGGCAATGGTTTCCTTTACGAAATTGGCAGGGAAAAAGACCTGGACTCGCAAAGGCTCATCAAAAGCGCCGTTGTCATCCATAAGAGAAAGATAAAAGGGCGTTACGCCAAAAGGAATACGATGTTTTATCGCTTTGTTGATGGCGGAGAATTGTTCTTTTGGAAGATCAATGAGTTTCTTTAATTTCCGAACATCTTTTATTATGTGGCGAATATGCCAATGCCAATCATTCCAATCGTCCAAAGTGCCGCCATGGGCGTTTAAAATACGGTTTTTTCTTCTTTTTCGTTTGGCAATGGCGCCCTTTTTCAAGCCGTGCTTATAGGATAACGTCCTTCTTTCGGCCTTGCTCCACAAAGCGTCAAGATTCTCGTTGCGAAGTTTTACGGCTTTTTTGATAGTAGTTTTTGGGTCTATGCGAAAATCAGGCGCCTTCATAGCCTTGGATCTTCCTTCAAACCCCATAATAAGGTTTATCATTTCCCCGTAAAAGGCAGGGGTCAAATCGTGAACTTTTTTCTTCCTGGCAAGACTATAAAGAGTTTCTAATAAAGAAAAATCTCCCTTAATTTCATTTGCGGGCATTAAAAGCTTTTTAAAGTTATTTCCGCAATTTTCAACAAATCCAGGTAAAACCTTCCCACCCTTGATCTCTTTTTTCAAAGACTTCTCAAGGCGGAGGTCAATGTAGTCCATTAATTTCTCTCTGCCCTGTTCTAAATCCTCGCACTTAGACAGCAGAGAAAGGACTTTTGCCCCTTCCTTTTGAAAATTCTTTTCATTATAAATGGTTATGCCCCAAGCGGATTGACTTTTAGCCGCCTTCTTCTCCATTAAACCAACTCCCGAGATTGTCAAATTCTATGAATAAAATGATTTATATATATAAAATGATTTACTAATTATCATCTTGGGCTTTTACTATAGCACATTTTTCGCCATTTTCCCAAACTCGGCTGTTTATAGAGTTATTTTTAGAAAACCCAACTTCCGGATTTCAAGACTATTCCGACCAATCCGGGGGGTTAATAGATTCGCTGACTAAATTATTCACCTTTGAGGGGAAGGTGAAAAAAAGCCTGGTTATGGGTTATCTCTTCCTTTGCTAATTCCCCCTGCCGCATTTTGCGGGCAAGGGGTCAACTCTGAAAATCTCCCATGATGTGTCATCGCCAAAGGTCTCCATGTCGCCCCAGAAGATATCCACCAATTTAAAGTCGATATTGGTCTCACCGGGCAGAGATTCTTCATCAGGGTCAATAATGAAAACCAGCGTGTTCCCGTTTATTTGGAAATCGGAAATCGTGGCTGAGGGAAATCCCCATGAGGAAAGGGTTGGATTATATCTGGATTTATACATTTCCCATATGTGGGAAAC
>CAYSHR010000343.1:0-4710 GCA_964430795.1 uncultured bacterium | reverse complement strand
TGGGATAATCAGTGACATTTTATTGACCGGAAAAAAAGAGTCGGCTACCATATCTTTATGAGATTTTTCCGAATCATTTTTACAGCGGCGCTTTTAGTTTTTCTCTTTTCAATCGCTCATGCTTTTTGGGAAAAGGTGGACAACCTGCCCTTGAGTGATGACGGCGATAAGCGTTCTTTGCTTCTTATGCTTGACAGGCAGGTCAGATATCTTGAGTCTCTGCCAAACAGAACATTCCGCTTTGGTGGTATGAGAGTAAACAGGGAAAGGTTATTAGCCACTGCCAAAGCCCTGAGGTTGGTGGTGATAAAACATCATGGTCGCCCTGAATTCGGCCTTAGAATAAGAGAGCAGTTTAATATATTCAAGGTGAGCAATGCCACAAAGCAGGGCGGCACCCTATTTACCGGCTACTACGATCCTGTTCTGATTGTCAGCAGAACCAGAACAGAACAATATCCTTTTCCTGTTTACGGCGTCCCTTCTGATCTGAAACATTCCGGTGGAGATAGATTTTACAGGGTCAGGGAAGGGAAAATGGCGCCCTATTATTCCCGATCCCAGATTGACGGCCAGGGCGTTCTGGCTGGTAGAGGACTTGAGATAGCTTGGGCAAAGGACTATGTCTCGGTTTTTTACCTCATGGTTCAAGGATCAGGGTTGGTTCAGTTCACCGATGGCGAAAAAGCCACAATACATTTTGCCGCCAGCAATGGCCTTCCTTTTAAATCAGCGGCTAGAGCCTGCATGAACGCGGGAAAGTGCCCGGGCGGTTACGCGAAAAATCTCGCCTGGTTCAGGGCCCATCCAAGAGAAGCATTGGAGTTTTTGTATCAGAACCCAAGGTATATTTTCTTCAAAATTGATAAGCGCCCTCCATATGGCGTCCAGAATATTCCCCTAACGGCTTTTAGAACCATCGCGACCGACAAGAGCTATTATCCTTCAGGCGCAATAGCCTTTGTAAAAATCCCCATGCCAAAAGTTACAAAAAACTCTCCGATCAGTCATAGAACCGTCTCATTGTTTGTGGCCGACGGTGATACGGGAAGCGCCATTAAAGGACCAGGTCGAGCTGATTTTTATTACGGTGCCGGGCAAAATTCTGAAAAGATGGCCGGCGCGACTTATGGCTGGGGAGAAATGTACTACATTCTGGTAAAATAATGAGAAGGCTTACCATAAAAAAATTGCTGTTTATCCTTTTACCGACATTGGTTCTGACTTTTTTCGTCACGGTTGTTCTTGTCGTTTTGGAAAAAGATGATGTCATCAAGACAGAAAGGCTCGATGATCGTGTAACCGCGCCAAATTACTCTACCGGGGTTCTGGATATTAAATATAATAAAGCAGGTGATTATTATGTTCTGGCTGATGGAATTGGCAGCCTCGCTCGGTTTTCTGTTGAAAAATCCAAGAACGCCATACGAATTTTCTTAGTGGGCGGGTCATTTATTCAAGGCTCGCCCTACGCTCATTATAAACAAAACAACACCGGCCCCGGCACAATTCAGAAATGGCTTCAAGGCGCCATGGAGGTTATGTATCCGAACAATAAAATTGAGATAATAAATTTTGGGTCGGGAGGAACAAATTCATTTGGCGTGAGCAATGTTGTATATGAAATCGTAAACGCCAATCCAGATTTTATTTTGGTGGTCACAGGGAATAACGAAGGGTATCTGGAAGTCACTCCTTTCAACAAAGTTTTGCAGAAATGGGTAGTGTATAGAAGTTTGAAAAAACTTCTTTTGCGGGAGCCGGGAATGGAAGAGCGTCCTGAATTCATGCCTCAGAACCATGATGTAAGAAGGATTGAAAATCATTTTAAAGCCAATATTGACAGGATAATTACCATTTGCGAAAAGAATAATATTCCACTTGTTTTAGGCACCTTGCCGATAAACGTAAAATTTATTGGTTCCGCCAAGATAGGTGAAGGGCCTGAACGGTATTCCTCCGAGGTTGATAAATATCTGGAGAGAGCCTTTGTATATTTTGAAAACGGAAAATATAAAAGGGCGATTAAAACCGCTGGTAAAAGCAAAAATACTGCAATGGCTCTGCGTCTTATTGCCGAATGTCTTTCTGAACAAGGCAGCTATGGCGTCGCAAATCAAGTGTATAAGAAATACGTTCAACTTCTTCCTATGAATCGGACGCGCCCGTCTTTTAATGAATATATTCGTTTGGTGGCCGGAAAAAACAATGTGCCGTTGATTGATATCGAGAAGTATATCCAAAGCGTTTCCACAGATGGAATCACAGACTCGAAACTTTTTGTTGACCACTGCCACATGACATGGTGGGGTTACAAAATCGTCGCTGATTTTATCTTTGAATCAATGGTCAGGCTAGCCCTGGTTCCCGGTCCGGATAAAAGCCTGGAATATCCTGATATCGATACGCTGATAAAGCTAAACAAATGGCAATCTCTTTATGAATTGCCTGAAAGCAAGTTGCCGATAATTTTAGACGACCCTCTCCTGGGAATAATAAATGACCTTTAAAGGCGCCAATTTTTATCAATCGGAGAAATGGGTCAATTTCTCTTCCTTTTTTAATAACCATCAGTTTTTGATTCTTGTAATTACTTTTGTCATATCAAGGTGGCTTGTTGTTCTGTTTAACAATGGGTACGCCGTGGATTTTATGGGAGAGGAGAAAATCTTTTCCACCTGGGCTCTTGAGAGAATTCGTGGAAATGAAATGGTCAACATGGGTCTTTACAATGACTTTCTCTATGGCGGCGCCTGGGTTCAAAGCTATCTTCACATACCGATCCTGATGATTTTTGGCGCGTCTCATCTTGCTGTAAAAATTCTTCCAATCCTCTTTTCCACCATTGGGTTTATCTTTTATCTGGTCATCGTAAGAAGGTATATCGGCAAAAGCTGGGGCATGCTATTTGGCGCCATTGCGATTCTCGCCACCCCCGTTTTTCTCAATCACCAGGTGGTGGGAGTTGCCAATCATAGCGAGTTGATTGTTTTTTCCAGTTCCACTTTTCTGATAGTTTTTTATTCGCTTTTTGATAGAAAACCTGATTTTCATATTGCCGCGATACTGCTGTTTGTCGCGGGGCTTTTAAGCGGGTTTGGAATTTTCTACACTTACACCCACCTTGTTTTTGTCGCGTATATCGGGCTGTTGGCGCCGCTGATTTTATTCAGGCAGCTTTTTCATTATGGCGTTAAAGGGCTGGTCTCAACCGGGCTTGGGGCGGCAGGATTTTATATTGGGCTTTTACCAATAGAGATTCTGTCAAAAGCCGCCGGCCATAAGCATTTTGGGTTTTACGCGTTGGAGGTTGGCAGGTCGCCCTTCTCGTTACTGCCTGTTGGGAATAACTCAGGGGGGAATTTTCAGTTTGAGCGGCTGCGGGAGTTTATATTTGAATCATTGCCAGGTAGTTTTTGTTTTGACTCCGTATTTTTTGACTATTCTTATTATTTGATATTGCTTGTCTCGATTGTTGTCGCCCTTGTTTATTTCGTTTACGGGTTTGTTAAAATAATTTCGCGAAAAGATACAATCTGGAATTCCATCTCGAAAGTTTTCGATCCAAAACTTATGGCGCCGGCGCTCCTTGCCGGTTATGTTTTGAGCTATATGGCCGCCCTGTTTACTATAAAGGATTTCAAGCTAAAAGAATTATCCGCGATAGATATTTGCCATCTATATGACGGCTTTCATTATGTGATTCCCATGATGGCGCCGGTTTTTCTCCTTATTACTTTCTCGATATTCATTCTATATAAAAGAACGAAACTCTTTATTCCCCTCGCGAAAATAATGATGGTTTTCGTTCTGATTCTTGGAGCGGCTTCTTTCTTTTTCGCCACTGGGACGGATTATCCGGTGGTGGGAAATAGTGGGGTCAATTACCAGGAGTTTGTTTGCTCTAACATTGTGGCCGTTGAAAAGTTTGAACTGCCCCATGACGCGTTTTGCAAAATGGTTATAGAGCACGCGAAATCATTGGATCCCTCTAAAGCTAAAGAGATATGCGCGGGAATTAAATTGATCTCCACCTGTACGTGTCCTTTTGATTTAATGGAATGAGCCGGCCAGGATAAATCACAACCAGAAGGTTTTTCTCATAAAAGAATAAAAGAAGGCGGCTGGGATAGGTCCATAGCCGCCTGTAAATTCTTTAAAAAGTAGATCTAATCCGCTTCCGTGTGACTTCCAAGGTCAGAAAAAGTGTCTTCAGCGTAAATGTCCCATTCAGTTACAGGATCAAAAGGGTCACCGCCGTTTGTATCACCGGAATGAATGGAGCTTTTTCTAACCAAAGTATGGTTTAGGGTTGTATTGGGGGGCGTGCCCCAATAGTCTCCCGGGTCATCACCGATTATACCGAAAATGTCCATTGTCACACCACCGCAAACAAGCTCAAGGGCGTCATCGCCATTAAAATCGAAAAACCCATATGAGAGATCGCAAACTGCTTGGATCAATGGGTCAGCCGATGTGTGGCACGCGACAAAAACCGCTCCCGGCGCCAACATTAACGTTGTGGCGCTTAGGGCATAATCACCGGAAACTGTAGGAGAACCGTTCATGTATTTATTTACAAGGCAGGTGCTCAAGTCCACGCTGGAGGCACCGGCATTATATACTTCCAGGGCTTTGTTCCACGAAGATCCTTCAACATATTCACTGAAAAAGAGATTATCGTCATCGTCATCATCGTCATCATCATCG
>CAYSHR010000342.1:0-4711 GCA_964430795.1 uncultured bacterium | reverse complement strand
GAAAAATTGAGAAAACAATTTAAAAAAGAAGGTATCGAGATTTTTGCCATCTCCGCACTGAAAAAGAAAAATATTGAAAAGTTACTCAACCAGGTGCTGTCAAAATTAGATATAATGGATGGAAGAATACCTGGAGAATTGACTTGGGAGGCGCCATGAACAATCACCTTTACGCGTGCGTTATGGCCGGGGGAACGGGCACCCGCTTCTGGCCTCAAAGCACAATTAAAAAACCGAAGCAGCTTCTTTGCATTGGCACAAAAAAGCCTCTGCTGAACATGACTCTGGACCGAATTACACCGATAATTCCATCTCAGAGGCAGGTAATTGTTACCGGCGATCTCATAGTGGATGAAGTTGCCAAAGCGGCGCCGAAAATTCCTCAAAAAAATATTATCTCTGAGCCGGCCAGAAGAAATACCGCTCCATGTATTTTACTCGCGGCAAAACTGATCGAGAAAAAAGATCCTGCCGCGGTTATGTGCGTGCTCCCATCAGATCACCTGATCAAAAGAGAAAAGGAATTTCTCTCCATACTTTCAAACGCCGGGGACCTGGCGGCAAGTAAGAACGTTCTAATAACTTTGGGGATTACCGCGAGATACCCTGAAACAGGATACGGCTATATTGAATTCGGTGAAAAATCGGGAACCATTCATGGGCGTGATTATTTCGAAATCGCCTCCTTTCGGGAAAAGCCCGATGTGGAAACCGCGAAAAAGTACATTGGCAAAGGTAACTTTTCCTGGAACTCAGGCATGTTCGTATGGAGTGTAAAGTCGATTATCCGGGCTATAAAAAAGTTTCTGCCAGAAACCTATAATGCTTTTGATCCCATTGACAATGCCCAAAGTACAGCCGATATAAAAACCGCCATAGATGAAATCTACACAAAAATCAAAGGTGTCTCCATCGATTACGGAATAATGGAAAAAGCCGGCAATATTGTGGGTTTTCCAGCGGATATCGGCTGGGATGATGTTGGCGCGTGGACCAGCCTTGAAGGATTGGTGGAAGCCGACGAAAATGGAAATCATTCACAAGGGCATTTTGTGGCCATAGACAGCGCCGGCTGCGTTACATCATCACAAAAGGGTATTATCGTCGGCATTGGCGTAAAAGACCTCATTATCGTCAGGACCAAAAACGCGACCCTCGTCTGCGATAAAAAACGAGCCCAGGAAATAAAGAAAGTTTTTGACGAACTGGAAAAACGAGACCTTCTCGAATTTATTTAATTACGTTGAAAAGCGGATGAATCTCTCTTTCAAAATTAAATCATCCATATCAGCTCTTTGGTTATTGCTAAAAAGCCTTGGGGTTTTCAAAACCGTCAGGGTTCTGTTTTTCATGGCGGCAAAAGGCTTAAAGGGCATGCCCTGGAAAGTTCTCCCACCCCCTGAAGACAAAAAAGAGAAACTGAGCAGGGAGCAAGCCGGACCGGCGGTGCTGTTATACAGGGGGTTGATATCCTGTTTGCCGGAGGAGGAGGCATTTGCTCTTACCGCCAAAATCATTTTGGAATCAAGCGTGATATTTCTTGAAACCATTATCCCTCTTTTGACCCCCGATTCAATCTCATCAATGTCCAAAGACGAGGGACTTGGCTACATCACCAATATCGCCGACAAGTTTTTCAATGCCGACATGGGCAGGATCGACCATGATGAAACATCTTTTTCCTATCAGGTTACCCGGTGCCGATTTCCTGAGTTGATGGAGAAGGTCGGTCATAAGGAACTGGCGCCCCTTTTCTGCCAAGGGGACCTTCTGTTTTTCAATGAGAAGCAGCCCCATGTAACCTTAGCCAGAACAGTAACCCTGGCCAAAGAGGGCAAGCCCTGTGATTTCCATTTTAAACTTAAAAATTAACAGAAAGAAGAAATCACCTGGAGATTTCCGTGTAGGTGTCTTTGATTTTTTCCGCGGTCCCTGCTCCAATAGACATGGATTTCTCATAAGAAAAACGAGGATCATAAAAAACATGTTTATCAAGAACGTACCCGATTTCATCGTTGCACAGACTGAATAGAAATTTGAAATCTCCTACCATATTCTTCTTTATCTGAATTCCAACAGCGGGGGAAATCTCCCCGGGCGCCGCCATAATGGTCGCGGGTCCGATTTGTATATGCCCTACTTCGGTTGTGATTCCATTAGGAGAGAGGTTCCTGCCAAGAACACCAAGCCCCGCGGCGAAAATAAGCATTTTGTTATTCACCGGCATGGAAATCTCTTTAGAGGCAACCGTCAACTCCGGATCAGGTTCAAACTTAATATTCCTGGCGGTTTTTAGAGCGATCTTGCCAAGTTTGTTGCCATACCCCGCGTAAAAGGATTCCCTTTCAAAAAGAGGCGCCTCTTGTTCTATTCCGGGAGTCACCATGGCGCCAAGAGCACCGTTTATAAAAATGGAAACCCCGCCCAATCCTCTTTCAACTGTTCTGTGCAGGGATACGGGAAAATCCGGGCTGATCCTTTTATTCTCTTCCCCCAGGGATTCAGGGTGTGAACCATAGTTTATAAGGGTGGCGATGGTTCCCGATCCATCCTTTTTATCAATCCGCATGATGGACATTTCATGATCCATAAAACCCGGCTGTCTTATATTCCATGTAATATCATCTTTTTGGTCTTTATCGCCTCCAAATGCGATAACTGCCGGCACCGCCCTCTTTCGCGCCTTTTTTACCACGTGAACAACTGCCTGCTCGATTAATTTCATGTAGTTTTTGTTCACGCCTGAAGAATATGGAATATCGCCGATGGCCGGTCCCCATAGACCAAGAGTATCCGGGCCACTGTGAGTATGAGTACAGCAAAGAAAAATTCTTTTCGCGGGAATTACAGAGACGGCTTTCCTGATTTTCTTGGCAAAAGAATGATGAAGGCCAATAAGGTCCAGAGCCACGATGGCGAGGTCTGTTTGCCCGCTTTTGAGATAGACGCACCTCGCGTATAATGGGTCGAGGACTCCTTTGGCCAACCTGCCCGGAGCAAAACCCGCCAGATATGTATCCCTGTAATTAATCGGGGTGATGTCAAAGGTCGCGGCACCTGATCTAAACATCTCATTTCTCCCGAGTTTCCAAGCAAAAACTACTTATCTATAGGGTGTTTTCTAAATGTTAACCACCCTAAAACGAAAAAGAAACCACAAATCGGCCCCGCGGCCAGTACACCCCAGGGTTTGCTTTGAGTATCTCCCAAATGAGTTACAAGCAAGGGCACAAAAGCGCCAGCCACACCCGCGGCAAATTTTGTAATAAGCCCTTCCATTCCATTATACATGGCTTCTCTTCTAAGACCGGTAAGCTCCTCGTCCATATCCATAACGTCGCAATAGATGGGCCGGGGAAGCACAAGAGCCGCGCTTACAGGAAAGAAAAGAAGCACAAAGAGCCCTATGCAGTGTGCCAGCATAACAGCTTCGGCAGTCATGGTCGCGCCAAAAATGCCCCCTACCGCAGCCGCCAGATATCCTATGAAGGGGAAATGGAAAGCCAGGGCAAGCAGAGGTATCTGTAAAGCGAACCAGATAAGGGCAATGGAAAATATTTTCTTTTTACCATGTTTGTTTGCCAACCTGGCGGTAAGAGGAAAGAACAAGGCGGCAATAATGATGATTACGCCCTGAACCGCGCCGGCTACCGACTCTCCATATTTCATCATCCCCACTACCATAAATGGGATAACTCCCACCACAATGTCAATGCCGATTCGCAAAAAGGAGACGGTGCTGATATAAGGCCAGAAGGAGGGATTTTTTGTGCATTCCTTGGCTGCGGTGAAAAAATTTATATTGACCGCCTTAACCTCCGCCGCCTTCTTCTCTTTAATCCAGATGACCGAAAACCAGAAGCAGAACAGCATAAGTATGGAGATCAGTACCGCGCTTGCTTTGAAACCGTCAGCCATAACAAAAGGACCAATCGCCAGGCCATTGGGAAAAACATGCTCCAGTAAAATTCCAAAAACTATGGAGACTAGAATCATTCCAACAACATCGGCGTAGGACATGTATGTCGAGACCACAACCCTTTCGTTGTCATAAGGGGTTATCTCGGGAAGCAAAGAAAGATAAGGCGCCACAACAGCGGTATAAAAAAACCAGAGCCCGGTAAGACCGACGCCAAGCCAGATTACGTTAAGAGTAGTTGGGTGAGAGTCAGGGGGAAAGAAAATCATAATGGTAAAAAAGGCCAGAAATGGCGCGCCTATTACAACCCAGGGTATTCTTCTGCCCCACCTGGTTTTCCATCGATCACTGAAATATCCAACCAGAGGATCAGCCACCGAATCCACAAGGCGGCCCATAAAATTGAGGGCCGCAATGGCAAAAGCGCTGACAAGGAATATCTTTTCGTCGCTACCGGCCTCTACTCTGCGCCCTATATAGAAAAAAACCATCCAGTTCATAACCAGGCCGGGGGCGAGATTGGTGCCCACATTCCCAAAGGAATAGGAAAACTTCTGCCAGAAAGAAAGAGCTTTTCCCTCAAAAATATCCAGAGGCCCTTTGTTTTCCATAATCTCCTCGGTAAATAAATAGGAAGTAAATTTTAATAACATAAAAAAGGATAAAGGGGCAATTAAAAAGGGCGAAAGAGTAGTAACCGTTCATAGACAAGGGGGCAAGGTAAAAGTATAGAGGGATATTACATTTTGTCATTCTGAACACAGTGAAGAATCTGTGTTGACTCACAAGAGA
>CAYSHR010000341.1:0-4718 GCA_964430795.1 uncultured bacterium | reverse complement strand
GCTTATTCTGAAACTACCGGCGTCATGCTTCTTGTCTCCTACAACAATTTGCCTCATCTGGTCAGGTTCGATGAGGAAGGACCTGTAGTGGAAGATATTATTCCCGAGGGAGGGTATGTAGCTGATGGTGACGTTGAGGATGTTGAAGTATTGCTCGTAACCCTCTCAGTGACTGATTTTGACGGTGTTCTGAATATTTTAGCCGGCGGAAAAAAGGTTAACTATAATATTAACAATGATATCCTGAATAATATTCCCATTGTAATGACTAAAGGGCAGGACAAATGGGCGATGAATATTCCAGAAGGACCGTGCCAATACCAGAATGTGGATAAAATCGTGATGACCTCTTCTGTCCACGGATTCGCGGTCCTGACCTGCGTTCACTCCCACATCATGGAATTCGATGGCGCCACATGGACAGAGACTGAACTGCCTCAAATTAAGGGTAATGATTATCTTGTTTCCGATCTCTCTTTTATTGATGACACAGTAGGATGGGCGGTAGGATATTCCAGCTCATTTGAAGAGCCGTTAATGCTTCTTCATTCGGTTGAAGGTTGGGAGTATGCCCGGCCACCGGAGGATGAAAAGGAATCAGGCAATGTTTTCTATGCGGTGGCCATGTATCCCGCCACCCCTGATAGCGCAGACGACGACGATGATGATGATGACGATGATGATGACGATGATGATGTTGATAAATAGAAGAGGGTGTCCCGGTTTTCTCTATTTTTAATCCAGAGCGACCATTTTCAATTTGTCATATTTGGCGCCTTTGGGCGAAAGTTCCGATTTAAAAAGAACCAGAGTGTCGCATTTCACCTCTCCCAATGACTCTTTTGAGATTGTTTCCGCCCTTTTTCTGATGGTTCCAAGCTGCTTTTGTACTTTTGTACGAAATATGGTCAGATGAGGATTGAAAGGGCGGGACTCCACAGGGAACCCCATCTTTTCAAGCTCTTTGCCTAAAGTTTTTTGAAGCATGGTTATTGGTCCCGGATCGCCATCAAAGCCGGCCCAGATAACCCTGGGAAATTTCATGTCAGGGAAGCCTCCAATACCCTTGCATTCAAGATTAAAGGGGTCAAATTCCTCGCAGACATTTTCCATCAACCGGCCGATCTGATAGACTTGGGATTCGGTTATCTCCCCTAAAAAATGTAAGGTGATATGAATTCCATCGGGCTTGGCGGGGCGAAGATGATGGAGACCTTTTGATATCTCCTTCTGAACATCCAACAGTTTTTTACGCAACTCGGAGGAAATTGGAAAGGCTATAAAAGCTCTAATTTTCTTCATTGTAAATTCTCGATACTTTTTTGTTTAAAATGGAAAACTAATACCCATACCTTGTGCGGTGCCGTCGCCCTCTCTTCTTTTCGCCGTCTGAGGAGTAGTAATAATAGTAGTAATAGCCATAATCGTAACGATAGCCTGATGAGATATTGTTTGTTACAAGGCCAAGAAGATTCGCGCTCACTTTTTCCAGAAGATCAATTCCCCTGTTTACGCTTGTGGATCTGCTTCTTCCAAGTTCCACCACCAGAAGGACGCCATTAGTATAGCTTGACAAAATGGCCGCGTCGGTAACCGCCACAATCGGGGGTGAATCAAAGAGCACTATATTATATTCTTTCTTGAATATTTCAAGGTGGGATTTCATTGTCTGACTGTCAATAATTTCAGTGGGATTTGGAGGAATAGGGCCGCTTGTGATAATATCAAGATTCTCCGTCTTGCTGTGCTTTATCACTTCCTGCCAGGTCATGGCCCCTGAAAGGGCGCTTGTCAGTCCCGGGTCTCTGTCAATATCAAAGATATTGTGGAGATTGGGCTTGCGCAAATCGCAATCAACTATCAGGGTTTTCCGGCCTGAGTTGGCGATGGTAATGGCCAGATTTGAGACGATGGTGGATTTTCCCTCAGAGGGACCTGCCGAAGTGACAAGAAGAGTCCTCAGTTTCTGGTCGGGGTCCGCGAAATTGATATTTGTTCTTAAGGTGCGAAAAGCCTCCGAAATGGGAGATTTTGGCGAATAGTGAGTTACAAGGTTTGCCGAAACCGATCTTGTGCCATCGGCATTGAGGTTGGTCTCAGGGATTCTGGGGATGATGCCATAAATCGGGTGATGAATGCTTCTTTCCACCTCATCCACTGTTTTTAAGCTGTCATCAATAAATTCAAGGAAAAATGAGACGCCGATGGATAGAAGAATGCCCGCTAATAGGCCAAGGAGAAGGTTTAGCCTGATGTTCGGTGAAATGGGAATCAAGGGCACAACGGCTTTATCGATTATCCGAACATTACTGATGGTTGAAGCTTTGGCTATTCTGGCTTCCTCAAGCTTTTGAAGAAGAAATGTATATGTTTCAGCGGCTACTGTCGCGTTTCTTTTTAACTCAGCCACTTCTATATCATTCTCCGGTAATTCCTTAATTTTATTATTGTATTTTTCAATTATTTCCAGAAGTGAGGCTTCCCGCTGGTTGTATTGGGAAACAGTGCTTTTTATTATGTCTTTGATACTGTTTCTTACTTTGATTATCTTCTGGGAAATGGCGATTATCTGGGGATGTTTTTCCGTAAAATCCGCCAGTAAATTTTTTCTTTCCGATTCTAATGTGACAAGCTCAAGAACGAGATTGGCAAGGACGGTATTTTCCTTTGAGAAATTAGGTAGATTTATGGTACCGCTATTGGCGAGGATAGTTGAATAGAGCTGTTGATATAGATGGAGTTGAAGGCGAACCTGGCTGAGTTCAACCTCGAATTTGGCCAGATTCTCGATGAGTCCGGTAGCTTCGGCGTCAAGGAGCATCACGCCGTTTATCTCTTTGTATTTGTTTAAATCCGTTTCGCTGGCGCCAAGGGCTTTCTTTGTAACTTTTAATTGGTTCTCGATAAACATTAATGCCTGGCTGGCCTCTTCCGCCCTCTCTTCCCTGTTCCTGTCCTTATAAATCTGTATAATTTTATTAACAATATTTCTGGCCAATTCAGGATATTGGCTACTGTGGTAGATTCGCACAAGACCTGTATTATCCCCGACTTTTCTTACTTCAGTTTTGTTTTGTATATTAAGCACGGCTCTTCTGAAGGGGTAGACAACGAACTTGAATGAATCACCCAGACCGCATTTTTCACAAGCGATATTAAAAGCAATATCGTCGGCTTTGAAAATTTCGTCCAGTTTGCCTGTTCCAACATCGCCCAGCCTGTCGGAGGAAACTTCGTATTCTCCTTCATCATCGGAAAATTCCACAGTGAAGACTTTGCCCTTTAATCGGTTGTGAATATTCATTTCAGAAAGGTCAACCTTCAATGTTTCAGGGCTTTGTTCAAAAATTCTCTGATCAAGTTGCAAGGACCTTACCACCTCTTCAGCCAGGGTCCGGCTTTTAATCACCTCCATCTCAGCGGGCACAGGGTTTGTGCTTCCAATACGCAGAATCTCGTTTAAAAAAGAACCTTTGGTGTTTTCATCCTGAATTTCAATCAAGCCGCTGGCTTCATACTGGGGAGTGGATAAAAGGGTGTGAATCGCCACCGACACGATAACAACTGAAAATGTGAGAATGGCTACCCACCTTCTGCGATATAAAACACGAAGATAATCCGAGATTGTTGCTTCTGATTGAGGGATGTGATTTTCCATGTTCATATCGGATATTACCTGTTGGTCAGTGAATCAATTGCCGCGGCGTCAACAACAAGGCGGGAAAGGTTAGGTAGAATGAGCCCCATAACCCTGTCCCATTTCGCTATACCGGAACTGGGTACATAAACAATGTCTCCCGGTTGCAGAACCGGAATGTCAGCGATGTTTCCTTTTAGCACTTCAGTGTAATTGAGGGTAAAGACCTGGGGATTGGCAAGGTCTCCTCTAATTATTTTTATGTTGCTCTTATAAGCGGTGACCTCGTTAAATCCTCCTGCCATTGAGATAGCTTCTGAAACGCTGATGTTCCTGGTTCTGACCGGTACCGCTGAAGGGCGCAGGACCTCGCCAAGAACAAACACTCGGGCAAACTCCACATTGGGGATGAAAATCACATCTCCATCATCCAGATGAATATTATTTTCCATTCTCCCTTTTTCAAAAAGAGCTACGAAATCCACAGGCACGATTTGGTTTTTGTGAATAAGATAAGCCTGCCCGAGATTGGCTTTATCAGTAAAACCCTTCCCTGTGGTAATTGCCTGCATTACCGTTGTCGAGGCCGTAATGGGGTAATGACCGGGCTCCCGAATTTGCCCGATGAGATAGAAGAATTTGCTGTTATAGGTGTGAATCTCGATGTCGACTTGCGGGCTTCTAATGTATTCCGCAAGGGCTTCGGTCAATTCTTTCTGAAAATCTGTAACCGTCTTGCCTTCAGCCTTTAAATTACCCGCAAGGGGTACAAAAAAGGCGCCGTCATCCTGTACAACTCCCTCTTTAGAGAGGTCTTCCCGCATCCAGACTTTTAGCCGCAGCACATCCCCTGGGCCTATGAGATAAGTTCTGCGCTTGATTCTCTCTTTTACAAGCATGTTGTCGTAAGTATCTTTGAGTCCTTCGCTTTCCTTATCTTCCTTGGCGGCAATGTCTGTAAGGGCCGGGCTTTTAGACTCTATAGGGTAGGGCGTGCTTTTCACGAAGCCAAGCTCGGATAAAGGAATGCCCTTGGCGCATCCGAAAATTGAAAAAAACAGCCCAAATAAAATAATGGTCA
>CAYSHR010000340.1:0-4730 GCA_964430795.1 uncultured bacterium | reverse complement strand
CGATAACCGCGCATTTTACGCCTTTGACGCCCACCTCTTTTTCCAGGGCTATTTCCCCGTCAACGGCGTCCATGCCCCATATGGATGAGGCGTCAACAAGTTCAGCTTTTCCGTTAATGAACTTGAAGTAGACAGGCTTTTTTGAAACGCCCTTAAAGAAAATTCCATCCACGCCGCAGCGCTTTATCGCCGGAGATAGGGTGCCGCCGCAATTGGCCTCGCCATATCCGCCGGTAAGGGGAGATTTGGCCGCCGCCATCCACCGGCCTGAGAAAAAAGCCGACGAGCCGGTAAGGAGGCCGGACATAAAAGCCAGGATGTTCTCTGGACCAAGAGGGTCCGCGCCGGCGGGAATCCGGTTAAATAAAATTCTCGCCGCAAGACCGGCGCCTGAAAGAACCTGCTGGTAAACATTGTCAGGAATTTCTTCGGTTTCAATGACCCCGGTTGTAAGGTCCACTATCAATATTTTACCCATGTATCCCATGCCCATAGCCTACCTCCTTTTATAATCAGTCCGATAAAAACCCGTTTGCACCAAGTTTATTAAGAGCAATTTATTATTATATACGAATTTGCGAAATCTCGCATTCTGTCATTTTTGACTTAACGGGAAAAAGGGTTTAATGGTCGCTGATGGAGCATACCGGCTTTTCTGCAATTAAGTAAACTGGATTTATCAGCATTTATTTTGAAAAGAAGCCTTTGGATTTCTTTTCCGCGGACCTGGACATATTGTACAGACGGACTTCTCGAAGAGCTCCCACATGATCCGGGTCATACTCCAGGGCTCTTTTAAAAGCAGCAAAGGATTTTACCTGTTCACCCACTATTTTATAAACCATTCCAATAAGGAAATATGGTGTTGGGCTCTCCGGAATCAGATCTTTTGTCATTTTCAGATTGCTTAAAGTGATTTTCGCATCCTCAGGCTTTTTGGAAATGGCAAAGCTGGAGAACAGGTGAAAACAGATATACTCTCCGTTGCCCGGTATAAGGTCAACCGCGGATTCGAAGGACGAAAGGGCTGATTTCCACTTTCCCTTTACAAAAGAATCCATCCCTTTTTCAAAATGAATCCCTGCTTCCTTCTCTTTCTTTTTTGCTATAAGTGCTTCCTTTTTTTTCTTTTTTACATCTATTGCCGCCCTTTTTGCGGCATCTTTTTCCTCATTTTCATCAAAGGCGCCGCCAAGGGGCAGGTTTTCCAGACCTTCATCAATAATACTCTCATCAAGTTCCCCAAATTCCTCGTCCAGTTCATCAGAGTCGGGATCCAAAAGAAAATCATCATCAGGGATATGTTCAAAACCATCTTCTAAAAAAGGTCCTTCAGGTTTTTCAGAGGCAACAGCTATTTTCCCAATCCCTGAAGTCTCGGGTCTAATGGCTCCAGCGATGCCGATCTCTGTTTCGAAGTACTCCTTGTCAATATCTTTCTCCGGATTTTCTCCATGATGGTCTTCAAGGGCGACAATGCCCATTCTGACAAAGGAATATAGGGATCGATAAGCAAGCTCGGGTTTTAATGCTTTTTGCTCGCCGCAATGAGAAACCGGTTTTCCTGATATTACCATTGTTCGCCATAAGTCACTCATCTGATCGCCAAGGCCATACATGGTGGTGCTATCCACCATAACCCGTTTCATAATACAATCCGAAAGGTTTTCCGCCCAGTTGATAAGCCACATGTCATCCCGGCAATTCCAAAGCGCTGAAAAAACCGCCGGTCGCCAGTCAAAGACCATCTCCACCGGTTCAGTCACTCTTCCGGGATATTTTTTAAAGCCGATGATCTTCGATTTCGCGAGCTTGATAAGCCTATATTCAGCCTGTTTTTTGAGCATCCCATAAATTTTTGGAGGAGGCGCCGCGCCGAGCTTTGCCAATGCCTCGCCCTGCAGAATCCCTTGTTCCTTTCGCATTTTAATAGAAGGGCCGATAAACTTTTTATCCACGCCTGAGTACTTGACCAGCATAATGCCGAGGAAGTAACTTGGGTCCGGTTTGCCGGGAACGATCTTTATCATTTGTCCCCTGAAAAAATCGGCGGTCATGGTTTCGTTTTTTTCAAAATGAAACTTGTATGAGCTGATTTCACTTGAGAAGTATCTTTCAATAAGAAACCTGGGAAGCATGTCGCCGGGCATGGCGGGTATCCTTGCTTTTTTTACAACCTGGACCATATTGGCCGCGGGTTCCGAAACATCAATTTTCCCAGTTGCATCCTCTTTTTCGGCGTCTATAAACTCATCAGGAACCTGGTCGAAAATATCTCCGTTATCTTCATCTACCTGTTCACTTGAGGATGTGTCTACCTGGTCGGGTTTTAGTTCAGGACCGGTTGACTGGAAGCGTATCTGGTCCTTTTCGTCAATAAGGACCCATCCCTTTTTAATCATATCCTCCAACTCTTCTATGGCTTCTGAAGTAGATATGCCAAGAACGCTGAAGATGGTCCGGGCCGGAGCGAGGCCATTAATATACCTGAGCATCACAACCTGGGTAGGTGAAAGCTGATCCCAAATGTCGTCAAATTTTATTGATCCGTTAAGTCGGGGGATTTTCTTTAATATTTCAAGGCTCATGCTTTTTTGCTCCACTTGTTAAAAAAAGTATCCGACTCGGATAAAGCTTAATATGGCACTTTCCCATTTTTATGTAAATCCACTGTATCATTATTGGCGATTTTTTAAAAATCAGGGGACCCGTAACAAGTGCATCTCCACGCTTTTCCAAAAAGTCCCCCTGTAACAGAACGATTACTTCACCCTTTTTAATAAATTTGCTATAAAATGTCATACACTGATAAATCTGAAAATCAAGGAGTTGGCTATGACTATCTGGAAACCGGTTCTATTTATTTTGGCTCTTATAATCGCCCTTCCCTTTCTCAATTGCGATTGTGGCGGGAGCGGCGATGACGACGATGACTCAAGCAACAATAATGTATCCGAAAACTGCGAGGAAGAGAGAGCTTGTTATATCGACGTTACCGATTGTATCTCAGAAAGCACGACCCTTACCCAGTTGTTGGCTTGCACAGGTGAAGCAACATCCTGCCTGGTGGCGGCCAATAGCTGTACAACTGAATATCTCTCTTGCGCCTCTGAGTGCTTTGAAGGCCAGGATGTCGAAGCTTGTGTTGAGGCATGTGTGGGAGCTTACAACCAGTGCTTCTCTGGTTGCGGCTGGAATTACAATTGCTTTGATACTTGTTCGGTAGACATGGATACTTGCACCGGGGAATGCCCTCTTCTTGACTTTGATTGCTGGCAAAAATGCTTTGTCGATGGATATGATGTCTGCATGCAAGACTGTTTTTAGGAATATGGGAAACTGAATCCCACCCCTGCAAAACAAAATCCTGGGCCAAAAAAGAAGGGGAGATAAGTATCATGTCCCCAATGGCGCTAAGATAAGCTCCGGTAACATTCATTAATTGTTATTCGTTGACAATCAAATGGCTTGATACGCCCCACTCGCTGTCGATGACCGCTGCCGCCGGTAGGGCGTTTCCCTCGCGGCTTTAAGGGGCACGGCATGACGTGCCTTCAGCCGATTCGAGGTCGATAGACGGTGTTGATTTTTCATCAGGGTATCAGCACCGGTCAGAGCACTCCTTACCCCCGCATGCAATGGCGCGGGTCAAAGAAAACGCTCTTAACTTAGTGCCATTCTATTGTCCCCGGAATTAAATCGCCCCTATTTTTTCGCTGCTTTGAGAGCCTGGGCGATTATGTCATCGTGTTTAACGCCCTCAGCCTCCCCTTCAAAGGACAGAATAATTCTGTGGCGCAGGCAGTTATGGGCACACTCATCAATATCTTCTTCAGAGACAGCGAATCTGCCCGC
Source organism: uncultured bacterium (assembly GCA_964430795.1). Taxonomy (GTDB): domain Bacteria; phylum Lernaellota; class Lernaellaia; order JACKCT01; family CAYSHR01; genus CAYSHR01. The sequence goes on along the minus strand of CAYSHR010000340.1, from coordinate 875 downwards.
GGCCATAGCCGATACCTTGCCCATTCGGATAAGAGCCTGCCCGCCTCTTGGACTCGATCCATATCGAACATATTTCTTTATCATCTCCGGCGCGGAGTCGGAATCAGGATGGGTGGCGTATACGATCCGGGTAACAAATTCCTTGACATGGGTAGCTATGGGTACTCCTAGAGCCAGGTTCTGCAGTTCGATTATCTCCTGACCCCCAAGAACTTTCTTTAACTCGGGAGTTCCCGAAGAAGTTGTCTGGTCCAGGATGGTGGTAAGTTCCTCCTGGCTTGGATAATCGATAAATATCTTTGACAGAAAGCGGTCCACCTGGGCCTCAGGCAATGGATAGGTGCCTTCCATCTCGATGGGGTTCTGGGTGGCCAGAACAAAGAAGGGCTCCTTGAGCTTGTATGTTTTTCCACCGCTGGTCACAGAATGTTCCTGCATCGCTTCAAGCAGGGCGCTCTGGGTTTTCGGCGTCGCCCTGTTTATCTCATCAGCCAGAACGATCTGGGCGAATATTGGTCCGGGCTGGAATCGGAACTCTTTTTGTCCCTGAGGGTCCTGGACAATAATGTTTGTTCCCACAATATCAGCGGGCATGAGGTCCGGTGTAAACTGGATGCGTTTAAAGGTCAAAGAGCAGACCTGGGATATGGTTTGGACAAGCAAGGTTTTTCCCAGTCCCGGCACCCCTTCCAGGAGCGCGTGTCCTCCGGCAAAAATTGTTTTAAGAATGCTCTGAACAACGTCATTCTGCCCGATGAATACTTTGCTGATTTCGTCAGAGACATTGTTGTACTTTTCGGTAAACGCGGCTACCTGATTTTCTACGCTCATCTTTAAGCCTCCTTAAAAAGAGGTTTTGGCGCGAGTGGTTTTGG
>CAYSHR010000339.1:0-4731 GCA_964430795.1 uncultured bacterium | reverse complement strand
AGTATTGTGTCCCCGGAACTCCTTGGAATTAAGTAAAGTGTCCCCGGAACTCCTGAATGAAGCGCGATTAATCGGAATTAAGTATTGTGTCCCCGGAACTCGGTCGTGATTTTCAAACCGGTCTGTTTTTGTATTGGATTTCAGTTGCTTTTTGTTTAGAATCATTTTTTACTTCGGTAAACTTGGCGATAAACACCATGAGGAAGAAATGAAAAACTTACAATTTATATTTAAAATTATCTTTATCCTGATTTTGGCTCTATCTCTTTTGGCGTTATTTGGCTGTGGTGATGATGATGACGACGATAACAATGATAGTCCCGACGATGACGATAATGACGACGACGACGATGATGATGATGCCGGCAATCCGGCTTTACCCACGACTCTGGACATAACTTTTGTTCCAATAGAGATAAGCTCCGGCACATGGGAAATTATAGAAAGCGAGGGCGAACCCCATTTTCTTCGAAACGATCTTTGGGTAGAGGCAACAAGATCCCCTGGAAACCTTAAGCCTCTGTCCATCAGCTATTTCATGGCTGTTTCAGACACCCATATTACAGATGAGGAATCTCCTACAAGACTTACTTTTTTTGATTCCAACGAAGTTCTTATGGGGCTTTTCGAAGCCGCCTTTCGACCCCAGGAAGACCTTGCCCCTCAGATCCTTAACTCGGTTATCCGCACAGCCAACAGAATCCAGGCTGATTACAAAAGGGATTTTGATTTCGCTCTGATCTTGGGCGACGTCACCGATAACGCCCAGGCTAATGAGTTGAAAACCTTTGTGGATATTATTGAAGGATCAAAAACGACATCGGGCATTGATGGATTCGCCCGGGTTGACAGCGGCGACCTGGAAATAGACCCAGGCAGCGGCCTTAATAACGGCGAGCGGGATTTCGAGATACAGGAATTGGACAATTTCGGCTCTAATATTAACGCCTTTAACCGGCCCGGATATCCCAACTCCAACGCCGATATTCCTGTTGAAGGGCTGAAAAAATCCAGCGGCGCAAGTGTTCCATGGTTCTTTACCATGGGAAACCATGATGCTTTTAACACAGGGAATTTTGATCCTGACAGCCCCTTAACCTTCTATAGCAGAGATGATTATACCGGCGACCTCTCCCCCTTTGGATATATCCCCGGCATCGCCTCGGCCATTGAGTACTGGGAGGAAAATCCCGGCGCCCCGCTGCATATCGACGGCGGTCTCTTTGGATGGATCAAGGACTGGACCATTATTATCGGCCTCCTCGACACTTTGGACCTTCTTGGTGATTATATGCGGGATTATGATCCCAGGTTTGATCTTATGACCCTTATTAATAATACCCCGAATAATGGATCCGATGACGGCGTTGTCATTGCCGGGGATCCGGAGAGAGAATTTTACGGCCTTAAGGGCATGCAGTCCCTGATATATAGCCTGGAAAGCGGTTTTGCCGACAACAACAATGACACAAAGGTTGACCCTTCCGACGGCGGCTGGTATGTGGCTGATCTTGCCGGCAAGTTTCCGGTCAGGCTATTGGTTCTGGACACCACCGATGTTCCCCTGGCGTCTTCAGGTAGAATGAGCCAGGAGCAACTGGACTGGTTTGAGTCTGAACTTAACCGCGCTGTAAAAGACCAGGTTCTTGTTATGGTTATGAGCCATCATTATTCTGACTCCATCGAATCCGGGCGCGAAAGATTTATTAACCTGATCAAAGGGTGTCCTAATGTATTTATACACCTTGTAGGGCACGGTCATCACAACAAGGTTATCCCCCACAGAGCCCCAATCGACGTTGAACCGGCTTATGGATATTGGGAGGTGGAATGCCCGTCAACTATTGAGTTCCCCCAGCAATGGCGCATTTTTGAAATCGTTGACAACAGGGATGGCACAGGAACTGTTTTTGTAACCAACGTGGACCATTTCAGCACCCTTTCCGACGATTCCGATACTCTGGCCGCCTTGGGATATAATCTGGGATTTTCCGACATCCTCCCTGATCAAGGGTATGATCAGACCGCTTCTGTGGGGGGTAGAGGAAGCTTTACGGATCGAAATGTGGGGCTCAAATTCGCCATACCTTTAGAGATCGCCAACAATCTGGCTTCTTATGAATCTGATGGCGTGATTATATCCACTGATGTACTGGGAACAAAGTATTAGGAGCCTGGTCACTCTCTCCCTGTCCATTTTGATCTTTCGAAAACAATTACAGCGGCGCTAAACATGAGCAGGATATAGACAAAAGCGTAAAGGACCGCCATGGCCGCTCTGGGATAATCGATGAGGTAGATATAGTCCGGAGTTCCCCATAGGGAAAATTCAGATAGCTGTGGAACAAGAAAATAGAAGAATTTCAGCAGCCATTGCCCCGTGGTTTTTAAAACTTGGGCTCCTTGAAAAGAATCAATATTTTTTGTCATGGAAAAGAAAACATTGTCGTTTAAAACAAGGGCGAGAATCCCCGCGATTAAAGGCGAAATAATTTGGGACAGAAAAAAAGCAAATGAAAAAAGAGCCATCTGGCCGACAAAGCCCATAAGGAGGGAGAAGACCAATTCCATGGTTGGTCCCTGCCCCAAAGACCACGCTGAGCCTAAGAGGGTTAGGCAGATAATACACCAGATAATCGCCATCATATAAAAAGCGCCAAGGGCTCTTCCGGCCATATACTGCCAGACGGATATGGCTTTGGTCATCATCAGCTCGGCGTATCCGGTCCGGCGATCATCATTGATTATGGTAACAGCCAGGTATATGGCGATTATTGAACAGAGAAAGTTTGCCAGGCCCACTGGATGAGACATGGTGGCTACAGGCAGGGAATAGAGGGCGAAACCTTGAAAACCAACATGATAAATAAGGGGTGTCATGACAGCCACAAAGGCTGCCAAAAGCCAGGTTTTTTGTCTTATCAGGCGGGAAAAGCTGTGCCTGGCTGTTTCAAACACTCCGCCCTCCTGTTACAACATGGATAAAGTATTTTTCAACACCGCCAAGGGATTCAAGCTCTTCCAGTGTTGATTCGGTTATCATCTCACCCTGGTTTATTATTCCCACAAAATCACAAATTTTCTCAACCTGGGCAAGTTGGTGAGAATTGAGAAAAATCGTCACGCCCTTCTCTTTTTCCTCTTTTAGAAGGCTTCGAAGGGATTTAACAGCCATGGGGTCCAGGCCCGATGTCGGTTCATCGAGGAATAGAAGGGCTGGATCATGGATAAGACTCTGGGCAATAAGGAGCTTCTGCTTGTTGCCAAGAGAAAGAGTTTTGACCTGGCGATTTTTGACCTGGCCAAGACCAAGTTTCTCTATCCATTTTTCCACTTGGTCATGAGCGCCTTTTTTTAAAAGGCCGGATAGTCCGGCAAAATAACTGAGAATCTCAAAGGCGGTGAGCTGGCCGGGTAGAGAAAAAGAGTCCGGGCAGTAACCCACCCTTGAAAAAACATCCTTTCTTCTTTTAGGTTCCTTGCCAAAAAACCTTACACGACCCGAATCAAAAGGAAGAAGCCCCAGCGCACAGCGGATAGTAGTGGTTTTTCCCGCGCCATTCGGCCCTAGAAACCCATAGATAACACCGGGTTTTAATTTGAGGCTAAGGTTTTTTACCGCGTGAATATTCCCGCCCTTTTTCTGTAAAAAGGTCTTATTCAGCGCTGATATCTCAAGGACGAAATTACTCATTCTCTTTTTCTCTTTCAGCCTTCTCTTTGAGCTCTCCCTCATATTTCCAGATCAATATTTTGGTGATTTTCTCCAAATCAATAGCGCCGTCCATGATGAAAAAGTTGATCCATTGATACATGGCAAACCTGTATTCCCTGTCGCAATTGCAATCTATAAGATTGAGTTTGGGATTGCATATGCAGGGGATTTTTTGCGCCACCGAAATTATTTTCGGGTCCTTCATGTCAAAAACCGAAAGCCTTTGTCTTTTTGAAAGGGTCTTTACAAAAGCCTCTTTCTCTTCCTTGTTGGAATGGCGAAAACGCTTGATTCCAAGGCGGATGCCCAAAAATTCATCAAATGACTTAAAGAAGAGAGGGTCCATCTCCCCAATCCTTCCCAGGTGCTCAAACTTCACTGTTCTCCAGCTTGAAACCACCAGGGAAACCGGGAGGACCTTGACCCCGTAGCTTTTAGCGATTTTCTTGTTTGTATCGGGAATCACCGGAAAAGCAATGAGCCCTTTTTTGACAATATTTTCGGTCTCCTCCTTATCGCAACCAACGCAAAAAGCGATAAACTCAAACTTCTCTTTTCCAGCCATGTTGTCCTTGTAAACGTCATTGGTTTTCTCAAGATCAATAAGGCAGGAGGTCAGAGTCGGTGTAAAGAAATATAAAAACAGCCCTTTGTCTTTATGAATCGAAAAGCTGTGACGTTTGCCCCTGGTGTCATTCGCGCTAAAATCAACCCCTTTTTGGGCAAATCCGGTTACTGAATATGGAGATAAGGGAGGGTCGGCTTTTACCCATCCAAATACCGGCACACTTGCAAGAAGAACTATAAGGAAAAACAGATGGAAAGATTTCTCCCTTGTTCCAAAAGGGAAGACCTGTGTATGGTTCCTCATTGAATAGTCCACTTGATTTTACTTATTTTTCATTTTCGCCATCGTGGTGAATGTTATCATAATTCGTTTTATAAGGTACACTCATAATTTATAAGTAATCGTTCAGTTACAAGGGGGCTTTTGGGAAAAGCGGGGACATGTACTT
>CAYSHR010000338.1:0-4732 GCA_964430795.1 uncultured bacterium | reverse complement strand
GTCCTCGCGAAAAAATTTGACTTCCCCGTTCATGAGGATGGCGATCTTGTTAACTCTCTGTCTAAATTGGAATTAAAAACCGAAATTCCATCGGAGCTATATGAAGCAGTGGCCAAAGTACTGGCTTTTCTCTATGAGACAAACAAGGAATTTTCAAAAAAGAAGATTCTGTAAAAACCGGTGTGCCGCCGCATGTCCGGGCACGGCATGCCGTGCCCCTACAAGTTTTTTCTTTGTCAAAAAAAAGTCTTTCCCGTAAATATACCCAAGATCATTGCTGCCGGTGGCACACCAGCTTCTTGGCGCAATCGGAACCAAGATCATTGCTGCCGGTGGCACACCGGTTATTTTACAAGGTCGTAGGCTTTGGTTATTCCATGGATTACTGAATATGTTCCATCAAGGCCGAACATGCATGAGTTGGCCGCGTAGCCCCCCTCTTTCCATTCCTTTTCAAGAACAAAGTATCCCAGGTAGCTGTTTGACGGTGCTGTTACAAGACAGAGGTAGTCTTTGTCGCAGAGTTCCTTAAGCCTGGCGCCCACCGTGGTGGTTGGCTCTCCCGGAACCGCCAGAAAAACAACATTGCCAACCCGCGCGGCTTGTAAAGGCTGATCGGTTCTCGATAGAGCTAATTTGGACATGCTCTTTGGCATCTTCCAGCCTTTAAAGGCTCTAAGGGCCAGGCGCTCAAAATTCTTTCTCACTGTTCGCCCTTTTATCTTGCCCGCGGTCATGGGCTTCAAGCTGGTTTTAACTTCCAATACAGCCCGGGCTATTTCAAGACCATAGGCTTCCATATCCTCCCATTCTTTATTGACGAAAGTCCAGTCAGGATTCGGCGCCGCGTCGCCAAGGGCGCCGTTAATAAATATGGCCGCGGTTCCACGCCCCATCTCTTTTTCCAGTCTGGCGCCGGCGACACCCGGCCAATCGGCGGAAATCAGCATGTTCTTTGGCGACATAACCGTTGGGTGAGAAGCGAAGTTGTATATAAGCCCAATGGGTTTATCATCAAGGGTTTTAAACATGACAACCGAAAGGGTGGTGTCGGTTTTATATTTGTCAGTATTAAATGGAATATCAGAAGGGCCGCCACCTGTAGATATATCAAAAGCCGGGTCTCTCCTGCTTCTGTTGAGCCCTGGCGCCTCTTTTGATCCGTAAAATATATTCGCCGGTTCTCTATTTTGGGCGGCCTGAATTATAGCGGAGGATATTCCCCTTACAATCATCTCAAAAATGGTTGATTTGTACCTTCCAAATAAAGTATCGGAAACAAACCGTTTGTCATATCCGCATGGACCGCTGTGAGTATGGGTTCCGGCAAGCATTACATTATGCTCATTAAACCCAAGACGCCTTATTCTCGATATGACTCGATCTCTAACCTGGTTGTTTATATAGCAGATATCCGCGCTTACAAGAACAAACAGGGCGCCCATGCTGTCTTCAATTACAACAGCTTTGGACGCCTGTTGAAGTTTTGTTTCTTCTGTCGAAATAGCAATGCATGTTTACCCTGTCAAATTCGACATCAGGCGTAATGTCAATTTTTGACATTCCGATTTTATAAATTGCTTTATTAGTTGAAGGACTTTTTACAACAGGGATTTCCTTGCCTGATTCATATCCGGAAAGAGCAATGGAGAAAATAAGGCAGAAGATCAACAGCAGGCTTATTCGCACCCCTTTTGCGAAAAAAAATCGGGATAAAAAACATCTCATTTTTTCAAGCCTCTGTTTTTCCCCTTGGGGTCTACTGGGTTGGCGGCAGTTTGGAGACCTCTTCCTTGTCAACTTCAACTTCTCTATCGTCTTCAAGGAGAACGATAACCTTCTGCTTAACAATGTTATACCTGAAAACTTTTCCGGGACCATGAGGGCAAATGCACCTCTTCCCAAGTTTTGGCAAGCCGGCTTTGAAGTTGATGTAATGGGGATGTTCGTAGGAGAGGCAGCACATGAGCCTGCCGCAGACCCCTGAGACTTTTGAGGGATTTAGTGAAAGGCTCTGGTCTTTGGCCATCTTGATTGAAACGGGGACAAAAGAAGTAAGAAAGGTTGAGCAGCAGAATTCTCTTCCGCAAATGCCGGTTCCGCCTACCATTTTGGCCTCATCTCTGACGCCGATTTGCACCATCTCGATTCGAGTCTTCAGTTCCCTTGCAAGATCTCTGACCAGTTCGCGAAAATCCACACGCCCTTCAGCGGTAAAGTAAAAAATCACCTTTGAGCCGTCAAAGAGGTATTCAACATCCACAAGCTTCATGGGAAGCTTTCTAAAGTCGATTTTCTCAAGGCAGAGTTTTTTGGCGTCGCCCTGTTTTGATTTGTAATAATCCTGATCCTGGATATCCCTGTTCATGGCTTCCCGAATGACTTTTGGAAGTTCTTTGACCTTGTTTGTATCTTCTGCCTCCTTTGAACCGGTTGCCGCGGTGGCCAGAAGGTTGCCTCTTGGACCTTCCACCACCAGAACCGCTCCTTCTGAGAACTCAAGATCGACGGAGTTGTACTGGAAAGACCTATTCTGACCCGGAAAAGTTACGTATATGGTTTTCATCGAGGCATCCTTTTTTCATCAAACCCGGCGCCAAAGGGATGAACAAGTTCCAGGGCCAGGGAAGTAGCTATAAGATTCTTATTTACATTACGCATAAGCAACCGCTGGGCGTACCCCACCGACCGCCCCATGGATAATAGACGGGCAGGGGCAAAACGGGAAGAGAAAAGTTGTATCTGATCTTCCATATCGATATTTATCAGGTGGGACCGACACCCTTTGCCATAAAGGATAACCGCGTCCCGCAGAAATGTTTTTATCAACTCCAGGGTTTTTTCCATATCCCGGTCAGCTTCAATGAGCTTTTCTCCGAATGTGGCGATCTCCAACTCATCGTTAAAGTCAAGATCGGCAAGGGCGAAAAGAACCTCTCTTCTCTTTTCCACGATTTCATCAAGATCAGATCTCATAATCCAGCCAACGCTTCCTTTTGAAAGCCTTGCCAGGAGACTGGCGGTATCCCTGTCGCAATCCATTTGATCCAGCACTAGTTTCTCGATTTCATCATTTTGAAGATTTCCGAAATTCACTTGTTCGCAACGGGAGAGAATGGTTGCCAACAACTGTTGTGGATTGCTGGTGATCAGAATAAGAAGATTGTTTGGCCGCGGTTCCTCAAGAGTTTTCAAAAGGGCGTTGGCGGCGTTTAGATTCATCCTATGAGCCTGGGGAATAATGTGCACCCGGACACGCCCTTCGTGGGGTTTGTAATTTAAACGTTTTCCTATTTCACGAATCTGCTCAATTTTAATAAAGTTTCCATCTCTAAGTACGGTATATACGTCAGGGTGATTTTCCTGGAGAATTTTTTTACAGGAGAGGCAGGCGCCGCAAGGTGAATCGGAGTTTTCCAAGCAATTTAGAGCCGCCGCGAAAGCCATGGCTGTAGTTCGTTTACCTACTCCGTCAGGTCCGGAAAAAAGATAAGCGTGGGCAACCCGATTATTATTTACCGCTGCCTTTAATACGGATATGGGGCGGGAATGGCCCAAAATATGATGGTAAGTTATGTTCTTAACAGGTTCTGTCATTATTTTATTCGCTTTTCCAACTCAGTTCTAATCAATCGCTCCAGCTTTAATGATGAAAGGGCGGCATCCAGGATCACATATCTTTCAGGATTCTGATCTGCCAGGTCAAGGTATCCATTACGAACCTTGTTGTGAAAATCGAGGGTCTCCATCTCAAAACGGCTTTCTGAAGGCTGCCCTTTTTTATATTGTTCAATCCTGGCCATGGCGCGCCCCAGACCTACCTCGACAGGAAGATCAAAGAGAAAAGTAAGATCAGGCAGAAGTCCTTCAGTGGCGTGGTTGTTAAGTTCTGTAACTCTCTTTATTCCCAGGCCTCTGGCCTTTCCCTGATATGCGATGGTGGCGTCGGCGTATCTATCGCAGATTACTATTTTACCTTTGTCAAGAGCGGGGCGGATGGTCTGCTGTACATGCTGAGCCCTGTCGGCCAAATATAAAAACAGTTCAGCCAAAGGCAAAAGCGCGCTGTTCTCAGGATCGAGAAGAATGGCGCGGATATTCCGGCCAAGCTCGCATCCTCCAGGCTCTCTGGTAACAACTGTCCGGTAACCTTTCTCTTTCAGAAAGGAGGTCATAGCCGGGAGTTGAGTGGTCTTCCCCGCGCCTTCGGTCCCCTCCAGTGAAATAAAGAAACCCTTCAAAACTTTTTACCCTTTATCAATACAAGAAAAGAAAATATAGCAGGAAAAGGTGAAAGATCAAGGGATTTGCCGCTAAAGTGATGAAACAGTTGACGATTTTGCCAAAATTATGGAAGATAAATTATAATATCGCGCCATGAGCCGGAGAAAAGGGAGAATGGATGACCAAAAAAAGAGTCGAGTATTTTATTTTTGCGGCGGTTTTTCTCCTGTTTGCCTTTGCTTTGGCTGATAATGAAATCGGTCTGCCGCCCTGGTTTCAGCAACTGGAACAGGAACAGGGCGACGTGATCATCACTTTCGCCATTCGAGATCCCGGACAGCCTGGAATCGATGAGTACTATACTCTTATTAGAGAAGGGGAGGTCGATGAAAAGACCGTTTTCGAGGATCAGTTTTTCAGCAAAGACGGCGCCATTTCAGTATCAGGAGTAACTTGCAGATGGTCTGATCCGAAAATCCCACCCAAGCATTGCGTGGAATTCCCGGAA
>CAYSHR010000337.1:0-4734 GCA_964430795.1 uncultured bacterium | reverse complement strand
TAACAAGTACATCTCCCCCCTTTTCCAAAAAGCCCCTTGTAACTGAACGATTACTTTAAATCCTAATCCTTCAGTTACAAGGCCGGTAAATGGCTAATGTCCCATTTAATATATGCCGATGAAATAATTATTGGATATCAATTTGCGGGAACAAGATGAAAAAAAATCCGGTTATTGGAGCGATTATTCAGGCAAGGACCGGCTCTTCCAGGCTGCCCGGGAAAATTTTCAGGAATCTGGCCGGCCGCCCAATATTGCATCATGTTCTGGAAAGACTCTCCTGTTGCCGGACTCTGGACAAAGTGGTTATTGCCACAACCACAGCTCCAGGGGACAAGAAGATCATCGCTTTCGCGAAGGAGCGGGGCACTCTCTATTTCGCCGGCTCCCAGGATGATGTTCAGAGCCGCTATATTGAAGCCGCGAAAGAGCACGCCATTGATATTATCGTCAGGATATGCTCCGACTCTCCTTTTATTGATCCGGTGATGATTGACAACCTGGTTTTGGCTCAAAATGAGAAGGGCGCTGATTACGCCGTTCCTGATCCCAAGATGGAATCGGCCCAGGAAGGATTTGAGGTTTTTTCCTTAAGCGCCTTGTTAAAAAGTAGAAAGCTTAACCGGGAGGCGCCAAACAGAGAACATGTTACCTGGTTTATCAGGCTGAATCCTGACCAATTCAATGTCATATATCTAAAACCTGATAGGGAATTACAGGGGAAATTTCGTTTATCAGTGGATAACTATGCTGATTACGAATTCGCCCGCGCCGTATATGACGAGCTTTACAAGCCAGGGCAAATTGTCGATTTGGTCCGGATGGTAAAATTGTTAAAAGAAAAACCGCGAATCTATAAATTCAACTCACATGTAAATCAAAAGCCCATGGAAGTCACAAGCAGAAGGATAGGGTTTTTTATTCCCAGATCCTCCAATGAACCCGATAGCTTCCTGGCTCAAAGGATAGAAAAGCTGGCTCGCCTTCTAAACGAAGACTATCATTGCCCCATAGCCATTCTTTGCAGTACAAATCTCTCTTTGGAACGATTTAACGAACTTGGATTCAAGACCGCCCGCGTTTCAAGTAAAGGAGGGACGGTCGCCCTGGAAGTAAAAGCGAGAAAAATCGATTTTGTCGTCCGCTGCGGCGCCGTTGACAGCAGAGTTATGAAAAAATTTCAGGAAAATAATATCAACTCTTTTTCCCTTAATAAGGATAGAGACGCCATTATCAATAGTGTTGCCGGAAAAATGGAAAATCCTGAAACAGGCAACCCTTTTTTCACTAAGGATCATGAAAAAGTAAATCACCCCTCGCCCTCCTCCCGGCTTTGAAATCTGGGGAGATGTTCCCTTTTCACAACAATAGCCACCATAGTCAATGATTCAGGGAAATGGGGATGGTGTCCTCTGGTCTTGCAAAAAATCCTCCGGCAACCGACCGATTTTCGGTCATCAATCTTCCTTCTGGATGTCTCTTCTCACTTTTGCTACACTTGTGCATTCAAAATTTCCCACAATGGAGGTAGGGCGGTTGATTCCAAGATATTCCCGGAAAATAATGGCTGACATATGGACGGACAATAATAAATACGCCACCTGGCTCAAAGTGGAGATCGCCGCGGCGGAAGCCATGGCCGAATCAGGCCTGGTTCCTGTCGAGGCTATCTCGACCATTAAGGAAAAAGCCGGTTTTTCCACAGAACGAATCAACGAGATTGAGAAGGTTACTCGTCACGATGTAAACGCCTTTCTAGACTGCGTCGCCGAATATATCGGCCCTGAAAGCCGCTGGCTACATCTTGGCATGACAAGTTCCGATGTCCTTGACACCGCTTACGGGTTACAGCTTTGCCAGGCGGCGGATATTCTCCTTGATGACCTTGATAAACTTCTGGAGGTGCTGAAAAAACGTGCCTTCGAGCATAAGGATACGGTAATGATAGGGCGCAGCCACGGCATTCACGCCGAGCCTGTCACCTTCGGCCTTGTTCTGGCAATCTTTTATGATGAGATGAAGCGAAACAGAAAAAGGCTGGTCAGCGCCCGGGAATCCATCGCCGTTGGGAAGCTTTCGGGCGCTGTGGGCACTTTCGCCCATCTGCCTTTGAAGGTGGAAGAGATTGCCATGGAGAAGCTTGGATTAAAGCCGGCGCCCGCGTCCAACCAGATCATTCAGCGAGACCGCCATGCCCATTTCTTCTCGACCCTGGCCATAATCGCCGGGACCATGGACAAGATGGCGGTAGAGGTTCGCCACCTTCAGCGCACAGAAGTTTATGAGGCTGAGGAGTTTTTCTCAAAAGGGCAGAAAGGGTCCTCGGCCATGCCCCATAAGCGTAACCCGATTCTTTCGGAAAATATCTCCGGCGGCGCCAGAGTAATTCGGGCCAACGCCATGGCCGCCTTTGAGAACCAGCCCCTGTGGCACGAAAGAGACATCAGTCACAGCTCTGTGGAGAGAGTCATCGGTCCGGATTCAACTGTGCTTCTGGACTTTCTTCTTGCCCGGCTCACAAAACTGATGGACAAACTCCTTGTCTACCCCAAAAATATGAAAAAAAATCTTGAGAAAACAAAGGGGCTTTTCGCCTCCCAGTCTCTGCTCCTTAAATTGGTTCACAAGGGCATTACCCGCCAGGAAGCCTATGTCATGGTCCAGAGAAACGCCATGAAAGTCTGGGAAGATGGCGCTGATTTTTTAGAGACTCTCCTTGCCGATAAGGAGTTGGTGGAAAAACTGGGAGAGGAATCCATTGGGGAAAGCCTTGACGAAAAGCACCATCTGCGTAATGTTGACTCCATCTTTAACAGAGTTTTTGTAAAAGGAAGCTGATTTGCCTCTTCATGAAGAGTGCGGTGTTTTTGGGATATACGGTCATCCCGAGGCCGCGAACCTCACATATCTGGGGCTTCATTTCCTGCAACACAGAGGGCAGGAGTCAGCCGGCATCGTCACCTGGGACGGCCAATATATGTATGCACAAAGAAACATGGGCAAAGTGGCGGATATCTTTTCTGAAAGCGTTTTGCGCAGACTTCCGGGAAATTGCGCCATAGGGCATGTGCGTTATTCCACAGCCGGCGCCAGTAGTTTTAAAAACGCCCAACCTTTTGCCGTTGAGTACTCACGAGGCTCGGTGGCCATTGCTCATAACGGCAACCTTACCAATACCGATTATCTTCGCGCCAACCTCGAATCCACAGGAGCGATTTTTCAATCCACTATGGACACCGAGGTAATCATCCATCTGGTTTCCCGGGCTCAGCCCAAAGACCTTGAGGATCGCCTTGTAGAATCATTGCGGCAGGTGCGGGGCGCCTACTCACTGGTTCTTCTGGGGGAAGACAAGCTTATCGCGGTCAGGGATCCCCATGGATACCGGCCCCTGATTCTGGGGCGGAAAAAAGGCGCCTTTATTGTCTGCTCCGAGAGTTGCGCCCTTGATCTTATCGAGGGAGAGTTCGTAAGAGAGGTAAAGCCCGGCGAGATGTTGATAATAGACAGGAAAGGGCTTAGGTCGGTCTTTCCTTTTGATCAGCATCAGAAGCAGCAATGCGTTTTTGAGTTTATCTATTTCGCTCGGCCGGACTCGTACATTTTTGGCGCCAGCGTATATAAAATGCGAGAGGATTTTGGCTCTGAGCTGGCAAGGGAGCACCCTGTAAAGGCGGATATTGTCATGGGGGTTCCCGACTCGGGCATTCCATCAGCCATCGGTTATTCAAGAGAGTCCCGAATCCCTTACCAGATGGGAATGATACGCAGCCACTATGTTGGGCGCACTTTCATTGAACCATCCCAGTCCATCAGGCACTTTGGAGTCAAGCTCAAGTTGAACCCCATACGTCACGTACTTGAGGGCAAACGGGTAGTGGTGGTGGACGACTCAATAGTAAGGGGCACTACAAGCAAAAAACTGGTTTCCATGATTCGCGCCGCGGGAGCCAAGGAAGTGCACCTTCGAATAAGCTCTCCGCCAACATGTTTCTCATGTTTCTATGGTGTGGATACGCCGAATCGTAAAGAATTGATCGCGGGCAAAATGGACGTTGAGGATATCCGGGATTACATCGACGCCGATTCTCTTGGATATATTTCCGTGGCCGGCTTGAAGAACTCTCTTGACCGCGACCCGGATGATTTCTGCTACGCCTGTTTTACCGGCGATTATCATGTCCCCTATCAACCTCCTGATAATATCAGACAGTTGACTCTCTTTATGGAAGAGGGAGAGCTTGAGGCCAGAAGACTCCATGTTGTAAAAAATAATGGGGATTAGGCGCCGGTTTCCACATATTTCTCCCACGCCCATTTTATCTTTTAACAATTCAATAATCTTGACGAAATCGGCCCATTTAAGTACCCTGTCCCATGACTGGAGCACTATATCTTTTTTATGTTTGATTTGACTTTTTGGTGAATTGATTTTTAATCAAACGGGCAGGATCGAGGGCCGAATGGTTGTTACTCTTTTTTCGGAGGACCCAATGGCGCGTCGAGGATGGTTTTTTGTAATTTGTCTGGCAACGGCATTATTCTTGGTTTTTGGCTGCACCCGGGGTCAATTCGATGGGGACCTCGATGTTGATACCTGGAATAATCCAGGAGGTGAAGGGCCTGAAGTTCTGGTTTTGACGGACCATGAACCCCCTCTTATGCCCTGGCCCAATGATATCGCCACCAAGGAGGATTCCACTACTGTAACAGGGCGTAGAATAAATGTTGACA
>CAYSHR010000336.1:0-4736 GCA_964430795.1 uncultured bacterium | reverse complement strand
TCGTCCCAGAAATCAGGCATTGGGTAACACTTGGATGGATCGGTGCGGGACTCACCACAATTATCCAGTACCACGTTTTCAATCAATCCGGGGAATTCCCCACAGACTGCCACGTCGACCACCTTTCGGCTTTCAAGAGAATTTGCGGGAATGGTAACTTTGTTGTTTCCAAAAGATTTGGAAAAGTCAGTCGTCGCGTCAAAAGTGACAGCCGTAACCCGGGTTTTCAAGGCAACCCGAACAGTGGAGGTAACGCCGCCATAGACGGCAGTGGATTCCCAGTTGGACGCATAGCCTTCCTTTCCAAACATGAGGTTAATATTATCAGCTACCGCCGGATCGGTGATTTCAAAGACACCATCGACACCCGAAAAGACGCCCTCTGTTTGACCAAGAACCGTTACGTCCACATCATAAAGGGGCGCTCCATTTTCGTCAGTGACCAACCCTTTCACACTACCGGTTTCCGCGGAATCATCGTCGTCATCATCGGCAACATCGTCGACGAAATTCTCTACTTGTCGGTAAGGACCTCTTTAAGTTCCACATGGAAACCAAACAGGAAATCTCCTGAAACTTTTACCAGCCCCAGATCGCGATGAATATAGAGCTCGGAACTCTGCAAGCGATCCACCCAGGTGTGAGCAAAGTCCTCGTCGATGTCCACCTTAATCTTTAAGCAATTATCCACTGTCCCATAAGGTACGGTCACAGAAGTGTCCAGATCGAGAGTTGTAGTGGTTACCACCATGGTAAGAGGGACGTCTCCGTTAACAGGCTCGGTGAATATTCCTGTTGCCGTATCGGATATAGGATCATCGACTATTGGATTTATGGTCAGATAAACCGGGTCGTCCATGATAAAGGAGCCTAAAGAAGCGTCGGACCAGAACATGTTGGCCCCGGCGAATCCCGCCTTGCCGGGGGTGGTAAGATCGTACCAGACTTCCACTCCGATGGATGTGGCTTTGAAAAGGTCGCCGAATTCCAGTTTGGTGTAGGTCTCCCCCTCAAATAGATCATCTCCGATTATCGTCGCGGTGAACTCGAATTCATCGAGGGTCCATTCAGTTACAGCATAAAGAAAACTTGTCCCTGGGTCCGGCGGCCACCAGTCGCCAAAATCAAAGTCGTCGTCATCATCATCATCGTCGGTATCGTCATCGTCGGTGTCATCATCGTCGGTATCATCGTCGTCATCCGCGTCGTCGTCATCGTCATCGTCGTCGCCGCATGACGCCATCATGCCGATAACCAGACCAACAAGAATCACTAAAAACAGCAGCGAAAAAAACATTCTCTTCATTTTCTGCCTCCAGTTTGAATAGGTTAACAAATCACAGCATATTGTAACATATATATCAAAGAATTAACCTTTCAATGACAATTATCCTCTTTATTTTTAAACCTTTGAACGGAAGGCTTGCTTTACATAGTCACTGGGGTTATTTTATTCCCTGTTATAGGTATTTTATCAATCTTTTTTCAGGATTTTCCAATGATCGGAAAGCTCATAACGGGCATAGTCGGCACTGCCAACGATAGAGAATTAAAACGACTCGCCGAAACAGTGGTACAGGTAAACGCCTTTGAACCGGCCATGGGGGCTTTAAGCGACGAGGAACTTGCCGGATACACGGATATTTTCAGAAAACGTCTTGGGGACGGGGAGACCTTGGATGATCTTCTTCCTGAAGCTTTCGCCGCGGTAAGAGAAGCCTCTATTCGCTCTTTGGGCATGCGCCCTTTTGATGTTCAGGTTGTCTCGGGAGTTGTGCTTCATGAGGGAAAAATCGCTGAACAGAGAACAGGCGAGGGAAAAACCCTGTCGGCCACCATGCCGATTTACTTAAACGCCCTTAGAGGAAAAGGCGTCCACGTTGTTACGGTGAATGATTATCTTGCTAAAAGGGACGCCAAATGGATGGGCGCCATTTATAACTTTATGGGGCTTACCGTAGGCGCCATATATAACGACCTCGAAGATGATGATATTCGCAGGCAGGCATATGCCTCGGATATTACATACGGAACAAATAACGAATTTGGCTTCGATTATCTCAGAGACAATCTGAAGCACAGCAAAGAGGAACTTGTTCAAAGGGGATACTCCTATGGCATTGTTGACGAGGTGGACTCGATTCTTATTGATGAGGCCAGAACGCCCCTGATTATATCCGGTCCGGTCCCTGAAAGCTCAGAGGATTATCAGAAAATCAACATCGTAATTAAATTCTTAAAAAGAGAAAGCCATTATGTGGTTGATGAAAAAGCCCGCTCCGCCCTTCTGACCGAGGAAGGGGTTGAGCAGGTTCAGGATAAGCTGAAAATCGAAAACCTATATGATCCTGAAAGCTCCGACTCCCTTCACATGGTGGAGAACCTCTTAAAAGCCTACGCCCTCTATCACAGGGACAAGGACTATATCGTTAAAGGGCGCGAGGTGATTCTTGTTGATGAATTCACCGGGCGGCAAATGCAGGGCAGACGCCTTTCAGAGGGGCTTCACCAGGCTATTGAGGCAAAGGAGAACGTCCCGGTTCACGCCGAAAGCCAGACCTACGCCTCCATCTCCTTTCAAAATTACTTCCGGCTGTATAAAAAGCTGGCCGGGATGACAGGAACCGCTGAAACCGAGGCACTTGAGTTTGCCCAGATATATAATCTCAACGTGGTGGTGATACCCACAAATAAATCGATGATCCGAATTGACGAGCCTGACCAGGTATATGCCGACATCCATGAAAAAATCGCGGCCATTGTCAGGGATATTCATAATTGTTACGAAAAAGGGCAGCCTGTGCTTGTAGGCACTACTTCCATTGAGAAAAGTGAAGCCTTGTCAAGGGTCCTTAAAGGCAAATCCATTGAAAATGAGTTCCTTCTTCCTTCTCAACTGGAAGAAGAGCAACCCGAGATCAAATATGATGAGGAAGGCAATCCCATTGCCCTGCCTCCCAAAAGGAAAAAGAAAAAACGGAAGAAAGTCGCAAAATCAAAATGGGACCCGGTAACCGTTCCCCATAACGTTCTTAACGCCAGAAATCATATGAGCGAGGCGGAAATCATCGCCCAGGCCGGAAGACTGGGGATGATAACCATCGCCACCAACATGGCCGGCCGCGGAACTGATATTCAGCTTGGCGGAAACCCAGAGGCCATGGCTCTTGGGGAAGTAAGTGAAAACTCCACTCAAAGGCAAAGGCTCAAGGCATTTGAGAAATACAAAGCCCTTTGTGATGATGAAAAACAGAAAGTTCTGGATGCGGGAGGGCTAAGGATAATCGGAACCGAACGCCACGAATCCAGAAGAATTGATAATCAATTAAGAGGGCGTTCCGGTCGCCAGGGAGACCCCGGATCAAGCTGTTTCTATCTTTCTCTTGATGATGATCTGCTGAGAATTTTCGGTCAGGACAAGCTGAAAAACATCTTCTCTATTGTAAAAATTCCCCAGGGAGAACCTCTTATCGCTCACAGTATGGCTGACAAGCTTATTGAGAGAGCACAAAAACAGGTGGAGGCTCACAACTTTGATATTCGTAAACACCTGCTCAAATATGACGATGTGATGAACAAACAGAGGGAGATTATTTACGAAATAAGACGGGAGATTCTCATGGATGGAGACCTTACCGAAAGAACCAAGGAGATGGTGGAGGATATCTCCAAAAACACAGCCCTGGAATACACTGATAACAGGCACCCCGAACTCTGGCCCTTTGAGGATCTTCAGGAAACTCTGGAAAAAGGGTACGCCCTGAACCTGGAATATGAAGAGGAAGAATTTTTGAGGCTTACCCCCGAGGAGCTTGCCAATGATGTGCATAAGCTCTTTATAGAGGCTTATAAGGTAAAGGAGCAGCGCCTTGGAAGCCATCTCATGCGCCACGCCGAAAGATATTTTCTGCTGAACACTCTTGACTCCCTTTGGATGAATCACCTTTGGGCCATGGACCACTTAAGAGACGCTGTTCGTTTCTCAGGATATGCCCAGAGAGACCCTCTTATCGAATACAAAAAAGAGGCTTTTAGAATGTTTGAGGACTTGATGATAAAAATGTCCGAAGACACCGTGAGACTGCTGTTCAGGTTTGAAGTCCAGGAGCCTGATGAATCGAAGTTTCAAAGAAGAAGAAAAACCCGCCATGCAAAAACCGAAAAAGCCGACGCTGAAAATATCGGCTCTCTTGCCGGTCGTAGACATAGACAACAGCAAGGACCTCCTGCCGGCGAAAAACAGAAACCATATAAGAGGGCGAGCAAGATACGCCCTAACGATCCATGCCCTTGCGGATCAGGGAAAAAATACAAGAAATGTTGCAGGGATAAAGAGAAACCTCTTTAGAGGCTCTTTAAAAAAACCTTTGACCGTTTTTCCCCGGATGGAGGTGGAGTTGGGGCAAGAAATTATTTTGTCAAATTGGATTGGGAGTTTGACATGAAGGCAATCAGAATAATTATTGTCATCGGTTTTCTTTTTTGCTTTTTGAAAATACCGCTTTTGCAAAGGCGAAAATGAGTCCTGGAACTGTGGAAGCTGTCGCGTTAACTGTGGGCATGACAGTATCGGGCGCAGGATGGAAAGACGTTCCGGAGCCGGCTTGCTCAATTCGCTCCATCGGCCCTTGAATTCATCCAGGTCACTGATGATCCGAAGAAACTCCGGAGTGATATGAAGATTGTCCAGCGGATTCATTTCAGACCTCCACAAATTTACCCATAAATACCCAATA
>CAYSHR010000335.1:0-4736 GCA_964430795.1 uncultured bacterium | reverse complement strand
TTTCACGGATTAATAAACAACCATCTCTATGCATTGGCGGAATTTGATGGAGATGTCTGGACAGGAACTCTTGGCGGGCTTTGCCGTGTGGGAGGAGAAGGGGGGCTCCTGGTGAAAGATTGTCTGAATCAGAACGACGGCCTTACTCATACCTGGGTAGCCGCGTTGTCAGCAAAAGAAAACAGGTTATATATAGGGACATATGGAGGTGGGATTCTTGCCATAGACAAACAGGGCAATATTAAGCCTCTTAAAGGTTTTTCAAATGGAACCATCAATCTCAACGCCGCTATGGTGGTTGACAACAAATTATTTTGGGGCTCGCTGAATAATGGATTGCTTTGGACTGAGGATGGAAAAAAACTGACCTCTTTTATTAGCGGGCTGCCATCAAAAAACGTTACCGCCCTTGCTTCAAATGGAAACCTTTTGGCAGTAGGCACGGATCAAGGGTTAGTTGTTTTTCCCATCGACTTGATTAAAAACCAATGGTAATTTGTTTGCATTGTTTTCTTTTGTCATAAAATCGGCTGGTAAAGATAAAAAGGTGCTTTTCATGAAACATCCCGTTCTCACATTATTTTTGATTATGATTGCAACCATGTCGGCTTTGCCCCAACTGGCTTATAGCGATGGCGGCATACTTGTTCCTGTGGGCGCCGGAGCGTCCAAGTCCGCCCTTTCTTTAGCGAATATGGAGGTCAGGGTTTCTATCGATAACGGCATGGCGGATATCGCCATTTTACAGATATACCAAAGTAATCACGACAGGGTGCTTGAAGGGCGGTATAGCTTTCTTGTTCCGGAGCAGGCGGAACTATCCGGATTCGCTATATGGGAAGAGGGGATAAGAATCCCCGGCGTTATTTTAGAAAGATGGAAGGCAAAGGAGGTTTACGAAAGGCATCGGACGGGTTTCGCTGATCCGGGTCTTATGGAGGCGGATGACCATGGAGTAGTAAACCGATTTACATGCCGGGTCTCTCCAATAATTCCTTATGGAACAAAGAGGGTGGAGCTGTTTTACACCCAGGCTCTTGATATTGAATCAGAAAATATGAGGTTTACATTTCCTCTGAAACCCACTTTGGGCAAGGAGCAGAAAGCCGGGCATCTCAATTTCAATTTGGAATTCTCTTCCGATATTCCCTTTGGCGATCCTCTGTTTGATGGAGAGAACCTGGTTCTTGAAATTACTGAAAAAAACAAACATGGTTTTAAGGCCGACCTTTCTGTTTCCAACGCCCTTCTTGATGAAAATATTGAAATAAACATACCCATCCCCATAGAAAAATCAAAAGTACACGTTATGACATACCGGGATGTCAAGAGGGTTTGGCGGGATATTTCTCCTGTGAATGGGCGCAATTACAAGGATGACTATGGTTTTTACGGAGCGAAGGTTCTTCTGGGAAAAAATGAATCGGCGAAAATAACAGATCCAAAGCAGGTTGTACTGGCTCTGGACACAAGCCTTTCCATGCAGTGGGACAAATTGAGCAAGGCTCTTGAAGTCGCGTTTTTTACATTGGCTAATCTTTCACCAAAAGATAAATTCGGAGTTCTGCTTTTTAACTCCAATCAAAAGGCGATGAAAGATAAGGTTGAGGACTGGTCCCCTGAATCGGCTGAAAAAGCCGACTTGTGGATTAGAGAGCAATCCATATCCGGCGGCACCAATTTTAACCTTATGTTTAAGGCGGTCTCAAAACAGTTTGATAGTGGTGGTCGAAGATTTGTAGTGCTTATCACCGATGGCGCGCCTACTCTTTTGGAACTGAGATTGAACAATCTTCTGGATTCATTTAAAAGAAGCAAACTCAATAAGCATGGGACTCGTATTTTCGTTGTGGGCATTGGAGATGACGCCAACAGTACTTTTTTAAAGGACCTGGCTGGCGCGGGCAAGGGACCATATTCACAAATTTATTCCAACGAAGAGACAACCTACAAATCTAAACAGTTGATGGAAAGAATGAGTTCTGAAATCATTGAAGATATCCGCCTCGAGTTCCATGGTGTAAAAACCATGGAAAATTATCCAAAAGGGACTGATGTGGCTTTCGGCGGTGGAAGCGTTGATTTTATCGGCAGGTACGACGCTTTGGGTAAAGGCAAGGTCAAGGTTCATTTCAAGGTTGGAGATAAGGTCCGAACTGTAATTGGAGATGCTGTTTTTAATGATGTGGCCACTGACCATATTGGTCTTAGAAGAAGATGGGCAAAGGCCAGGGTCATGGAACTTCTTGATAAAATCAACAGGGAAGGGGAAAAATCCCATTGGATTGAGGAGGTTATCGCCCTGTCCAGACAATTTACTTTTGTGACCCCCTATACCAGCTTCCTGGCCGCGCCCAGGTCTCTCTTGCGACCCCGGGTAATTCGCCCGGGCGATCCTCTCTTAAGGGTAAAAACCGATCCCTCCATTAAAGAAGTTGTCGCCAGTTTTCCATTTGGACTCACAAGGAAAATGATATATCTTAAAGATGAGGATACATGGCAGCTTCGTTTTTTAGCTCCCGAAGGATGGCCTGATGGCTCCTACCTCTGCAAGTTATATCTTACTGATATCAAGGGCAGACAATTCATTGAAGAGAAAAGATTCATTCTTGATGGCCGCCCACCTGAGATTTTCCCCAAAATAGCCGGACCTTTTAGAGCAGGGACATCTGTGGAACTTGTCGCGGCGGCTGATTCGGACACAAGAAGGTTGACCGCGAAAATCGAATCAGCGGGGTATTGTGAACTAAGGTACGATCACAGCCGAAAGGTGAGTGTTGGAAGAATCAATCTGCCGGCCAATATGATTTTGGGCAGTCACAAAATATCATGGTTCGCTGAGGATTTTGCTCATAACATAACCCGACTCACCCAGGATGTGGAGGTGATTGGTTATGAGTAATAAAGCAGGCGTAAAAGAGGGCAGACCATACTCCTTGCCAATCGCCGGTCCAATTATTCTTGCCCTGTTTGTTCTGATAATTATTCTCTACGCCTTTTCTTTTGAAGAGAAAAAGAGCGCCCTGGTTTATCACCTATCTTCCGCCGATCGCATAGAAGCTCTTGATGATTCGACCCTGGCTGTTCCGGTAAGGCTTTTACCGCCGGAGATGTCAATTGATTTCAACTTGAAATTCGATGAGGGGATAAAGTTTGACGGAAAATGGGAGAGCTACCCCTTTATGGGAACCAGATCCCATACCCCCCTTAGACCCGAGAAAATAATCGTCAATTATGGAAAAATTGAAAAGCCATCAATAAATGATATTAAACTCCTTCTTGACACGGTATTGAGGAATAGTGGACCGAAACAGGCAATAAACAGGGCAGGGATCATTCTTTCTCAAAACCCAGAAAACATGGATATCCAGGAATGCTGCGCCTCTTTTTTTGAAGAAAGATTGCTTATTGACAAAAGCCTGGAAATAAAGGAATCCCTGCTTAAACTGATCCTGAAAAAAATCAAGATTACAAATGATGGCAAAGAAAAGAAGAAACTCGCGAAAAAAGCCCAGAGTGTGATATTCGGCATTGATAAATTGAGAGATGATTATCTGATAAAGGGGAATACTGATAAGTTTTTGCTTCAGCTTATTACCGCTTGTCCAGACATGCCCGACCTTCTTTTTGAATACCTCGAACGTCTCTATCATAAAAAGGAATATGGAAGAGCTTTGGAGGTTCTGATTTCCCGGGAAAAATTCATCTTTGATGGAGCCTCTGAGGTTTTGAGCTTTAAGGGAAAAGTTCTTGAAAAGCTTGGGAGGATTGAGCAAGCCTTGGAACTTTATGAATCCCATCCTGATCTTTTTGTTCCCCAACATGATCTTTTTTCCGGCTTGCTCAATCTTCTTGAGAGAAATCATCGCCTGGAGGATTGGAGAAGAGACCTGACGTCCCGAATTGATAATGGGTTTGATTTGCCCGCATTGACAAGGCTGGTTCATTACTATGGGGAAAAAGGAGATTACAAGCTTCTTTTGGAGCAGGTTGAAAAAACTCGAAATCACGGAAAAAAAACCAACATTACAGAAGATGAGCTTGAAAAGTTCGCTGACCTCTGTACTACCTTTGCCCACTCGGGGCTGGGCGATATCAATCTGGCTCTCAGATGGAATCTGTATTTATTAGCCCAAAGCAAGCCGGACAAAGATAGGGCTGCCGCCAGGTTAGCTCTCGCCCTTACAAAGTCCAGGTCTTTTTCCCCATTGCCGGTTACAAAGGGAATGCCCGGGGCTTTAACTGGTTTTCTTGACAGATATCCAGGTCTTACAGGCGGCGCCCTTTCTCTCGATCTCAATCTTAGAGGCACAAAAGAGAGATTCGCCGCATTGCCAAAAGCCGGTGCCAGGTATGAAAACATGCGTCTTGCTTTGATTCTCTCGGAAGGGCTGATCTCAAAAGACGTGTCCTGGGAAGTCGCGTCAATGTCGGCTAAAGTGGCCGGCGACGTTTACTATAACCTGAAACTTTTTGATCAATTTGTAAAAGTCGAAAATCATTATCTGTCACTTTTTCCAAATGGGAAGGATGTTCCTGATGTTATATGGAGACTTGTCAAGTATTACAGCGGGATTAATGATTTTGAAAAGGAGCTCTTCAATTTAAATAGGCTTTTGGCTTTTGCCAAAGAAAACAATGATGAAACATTATTGACTCGGGTAAGAAAAGAGATTGTTCGCCGCTATGTAAGGGAAAAGCAGTTCGCGAAAGTTCTGCCCTTCTATTGGAAAATG
>CAYSHR010000334.1:0-4751 GCA_964430795.1 uncultured bacterium | reverse complement strand
AATAAAGAGGCCGGCCCTCTCAATGTACAATCGTTATAACCGTAAGGACCGACAACAACGCCAAGATTTTTCGCGTCAAAAAGAGCCTGAACAGCTTCTTCGAGTGCGCCTTTTTCCTCGCCGCAGGCTTTTGTAAGCTCGTCAATATTTCCGGGAATATTTTTGATTGTTGTTTTAAACTTCTCCGAATCGGAAATGGCTTTATCAACAAGGTTCTTCTCAGCCGCGATTTTTATCATGGCAAAGGCAAGGGCTCTTTCGCTGCCGGCCCTGTATATAAAGGGGAACCGGGCGTTTTTATGAAGCTTGGTCACATAGGGCGCGTAAACCTGAAGCTTTGAGTCCCTTTCTTTGACCGCGGCGATTACTCTTAATGAAGGAACCGGCATTTCCACCGCGAAATCAGAACCGAAAATCAGGATCCCGTCGCACTGTTCAAGGTCGTTGAATTTACCTCTTGCGCGACCAAAAGTTCTGTCAAGAATCTGTCTGTATCCAAACCCCGCCTCCGTATCGAGGTTTTCGGTCCCGATAATATTTTTCATAAGACCGGCGAAATTAAAGGCGTCCTCGTTGGTCATTCTGGAAGAACCCACCGCCGCCACGGCCTCGGGGCCATGCTCCTTGGCGATTTTCGAGAACTTTGAGGCGGCAAAGCTTATAGCCAAATCCATGTTGGTCTCTTTTAATTCCCCGCCGCTTTTCATTAGTGGAGTAAAAATTCTCTGGTTGTCTTTTGTGTAGTGGAAACCGAATCTGCCTCTTGAGCAGAGGTCGCCCTTGTTGTGACTTGTTTCTCTATTACTTAAAACTCGATAGAGCTTATCTTCTCTGTGATCCACTGTGATATCGCATCCGGCGCCGCAAAAGGTGCAGACCGATTTGCTCATATCAAGGTCCCAAACTCTTGACTTATGTAAAAAGGGTTTGGCTATAAGAGCGCCCACAGGGCAGACCGAAATACATTGGCCGCAAAATTCACAATCGAGAAGTTCGCCATCCGAAGGGCGTATGGAAGCGTCGTAACCTTTGCCAGAAAAGATCAAAGCCATTTTATCCTGAACCTGGTCGCAAATAGCCACGCATCTGCCGCAACGTATGCAACGTCCGTCTGATCTGAAAATCAAGGGGGAAGCAGTGTCGTTTTCCCATTTTACCGGATCAAGATCATAGCTCTGTTCCTGGACCTCAAGTCTGTAGGTGATGTCCTGAAGATCGCACTCTCCGGCTTTGTCGCATACAGGGCATTCAAGAGGATGATTCAGGAGGATAAACTGGATGTTCTGCTTTCTCAGCCTTGCAATCTCGTCGCCGGCAGTGGTGACAACCATCTTGTCGTTTACCGGCGTATCGCAGGAAGTTACAGGATCATCAATCCCTTCCACGTTTACAAGGCAAACCCTGCATGAACCGATAGGGCGAAGCCTTGGATGATAACAGAGAGTAGGGATGTAAACGCCCAACTCTTTCGCCGCCTGATATATGGTGGTTTTGTTGTCCACGGTAATTTCTTTGCCGTCAATAGAAACCGTAACCATTTTTACTTCAGTATTGTGACTCATTTTCCGCCCTTTCTTTCTGAAAGAACCATCAGGGCCAGACGATAGCAGCGCAGACAACGAGAAGCCTCGGCAAGAGCGGCCTTCGCGGTCATTACATGCTCGACCTCGTCAAAGTGATGAATTCTTTGATCAGGGGGCAGATGAGAAAAGCCCTGCCTTTCAAAACCAGGTGGAATCGGTATTTTCTCTTCGGGGTCGTAAACCTTCATCTTCATAAGCAAATGTTCGATCTGTGTTTTATCGCTGGGGTCTGTTGGTTTGCCGTCCAGGAATTTCACAATCGCCCGAGCGGTTCTGTTTCCGCCGCCAACAGCGGCGATAAGAGAATCGGGGCCGGTATAGCAATCACCGGCTGTAAAAACATTCTCAACATTCGACTGACCTGTAATTTCGTTGGCGTCCACAGTGTTCCACCTTGTAATCTCAAGGCCGAGTTCTTTTGGGATGAAGTCCATTATTGGCACCTGGCCGATAGCGGGAATTACGCAATCGGCTTCCATTCTGTATTCTGAACCCTTGACAGGAACAGGGCGGCGCCTGCCTGACTCGTCCGGTTCTCCAAGCTCCATTTTTAAAAGTTCGATTTCGACAAGCTTGTTTTTCTTGTCAGCAAAAACCTTTGTCGGCGTGGTCAGGAAATGGAACCGGACCCCTTCCTCGA
The DNA here is from genome assembly GCA_964430795.1 of uncultured bacterium. Lineage (GTDB taxonomy): Bacteria > Lernaellota > Lernaellaia > JACKCT01 > CAYSHR01 > CAYSHR01. The sequence goes on along the minus strand of CAYSHR010000334.1, from coordinate 2,528 downwards.
TAGCGTCCTCGATTTCCACAGGATCGGCGGGCATCTCTTTTCTTGATCTGCGATAAACAAGATGCACATCTTTAAAGCCAACTCTTAAAGCGCAGCGAACGCAGTCGATGGCTACATTTCCACCGCCTACAACAACGATCTTTTTTCCGGTGACTGTCGGCTCCCCAAGAGCGATGGCCCGAAGGAAATGAACGCCGTGAATAAAACCGTCATACCCCGCGTCCTCTCCCTCGATTCTCATCATTCTCGAATCGTGAGCGCCCACACCAATAAAGAAGGCTTTGTAACCTTGCTTTGTCAACTCTTCCATGGTGATGTCTTTGCCGACCCTGACGTTATACTCAATCTCTCCGCCAAGTTTTTTGATCAGGTCGGCCTCTCCATTTAGCACATCAGGAGGAAGGCGGTAATCGGGAATGCCCACAGCGGCCATTCCGCCGGGCCTTGGCAGAGCCTCAAAGATTTTTACTTTTACGCCATTTTCAAGAAGTCGAAGGCCGCAGGCCAGTCCGGCTGGTCCCGCGCCAATAATAGCCACCGGCCCTTTGGTTGGATTAACATTTATAAACGGCGGGTCCTGGTGGTGGTCGGATTGCCAGTCCGAGGCAAATCGTTTCAGATATTTTATCTGGATCGGTTCATCCACTATCGCCCTTCTGCAAGCCTGTTCGCAAAAATGAACGCAAACCCTGCCGCAAGTGCCGGGCATGGAGTTGGTTTCCCAGATTATATCCATAGCGTCCTGGTAACGGCCGTTTTTGATGTCTTCCACATAGGTCGGAATGTCCTGATGAGCAGGGCAGGCATCCATACATGGAGCGGTAAGATGAGAAATGATTTTGCCCTCTACAGGTTCAAGCTCTCTGGGATTTTCAAGGAGCTCTTTCCAGACCTTTGGCATAAGATCGAGGCTTTTTAACACCGGAATCGGCGCGGTTTTGCCAACGGTGCATTTACTTGCGCCCTTTATGTCCAACCCGATTGACTTTAGTTGGGCAAGATCATCGGGCCGGCCTTGCCCTTTGGTGAGCCGCTCCAGAATCTCAGTCATTATCCTGGTTCCAACTCGACAGGGAAAACATTGGCCGCAACTGGCTTGGGATTGAACGCGCCTCATATATTCAAGGCAAAGGGAAGCCACGTGCAAATTGGGATCGGCGAGAAAAAAACCATCCCACGCCATCATGCCCTTGATGTCTCCATCCTTCCGGAAACTAAGGGGCAACTCGACAGGGCAAGTAGTCTCGGCCTGCTCCGCCGGTTCTTCACGATTGTCTTTTACGGTATCTTTCCAGGCGTAAAAAAGCATCTTTCCCATTTTTCCTCCAGGCTGCCTTTTAACAGAATCGCGTCCCTCGGGAAGAAGGCGCGTTTATCGGATAATAATCAAAATTTCCAATATCGCAAGGATTTATTTATTGCTGATTTTCACCAAAGAGACTATAACCCCAACAGCCATCTTCATCAAACTGTAAAATCTATTTTTTGCGATTTTCCGCTATAGGCGATAGAGTTTTTTATTTCGGGTATTCCGGAATGTAATTTCCGGATTTCCAATTTAAGACAACCGGATAAGACAAGGAAACCGGTCGTTTCAAAGGGTTGACCAGCGAGAAGAATTATGAAAAACTCCCTATTTACAGCAGTTTTAACAGGTGCGGCAATCACTCTGGAAAGGAAAATAGTACAAGTTGATCCATTGGGTTAAGCATGGTTTATCTATTGTAATCTAAGCACGGCATATGAAATTAAAAGGTCGCCTCAATTATTCGAATGATATAGTCGTCGAATTAATGACGGTCCAGGGCGCGCGAAGTATTGTGGATGTACTGACTTTGCAGCCGGCGAATGACGGATATCTTTTTTTGTATTTTTCCTCTTTTAAATCCCCAAAGGTTTCTAATGATATGTTAATATTTCCTTTACAATAAAAATGTTGGGGAATGGAGGGCGCCCATGAGAGTGTTCAAACAGAGCATCACAATATTGGCAATAGCGGTTCTTTTTCTAACTCTTTTCTCGTGTAAATCAGAAGATGAGCTTACCCAGGAGTTGGTTACCGCCGCTGACGCCGGAGACGCCAAGCTTGTCGAGAAACTAATCTGGAAAGGCGCGGACCCGGACGGCGGTGACTATACGCCCACTCCTCTTGAGGCTGCCATAGCAAAAGGGCATGACGGGGTTGTGGCAAAACTGGTCATTGGCAAGTGCAATGTTGAAAAGCCCAACAAAGACAATATCAGGCCACTTTTCTTAGCATGCATGAAGGGCAATCAAACCATTGTCATGTTTCTTGTAAACGGCGGCGCGGATGTAAACAAAACCGACCGATATGGATATACCCCCGTGGCGGTGGCTGCCAGAAAAGGCTTCGCCTCTGTTGTGAGTTTCCTGATAGAAAAAGGCGCGGATCCAATGGGCAACCCAAAAGAGATGTTCTCTCCCATTATGTCCGCGGCCAGCGCGGGAAAGCTGGGAGTCATATCTCTTTTAAAAAAATCAGGGGTTCCTCTGGATTTTTTTAAAAG
>CAYSHR010000333.1:0-4768 GCA_964430795.1 uncultured bacterium | reverse complement strand
CCTACTTTTGGATTCTCCGGGTCTTCTCTAAGCCTGTTTATCGCTTCCCTGGCCGCCCGGCTCACCGAACCGTAGGCGATAACCGCGATCTCGGCATCATCAAGGAGATAGGTTGAATATTTGACAATATCGTTATAATTCTTTTCGATCTTTCGCATAAGGCGGCGCATTTCAACATCAATCACAGCAGGATTATTGCTTGGAAAGCCGGTCTTGTCATGAAAAAGCCCTGTCACGTGAAATCTGTAATCCTCGCCATAGGAAGCCATGGTGGGGATGTCGGGATTGCCGCCGCCCTCATATGGCTTGTATCTTTCCGGGTCCCTGCGTGGGCGTCTGCGACTGTAAATAGGTATTGTAGAGGGTTTGGGTAGAAACATCCTCTCTCTCATGTGACTGATTCCCTCGTCAGACAGAAGAATCACCGGTGTTCTGTATCTTTCAGCCAGGTTAAAAGCCCTGATGGTCTCCCAGAAAAGTTCTTCAACGCTGTTTGGAGTAAGGACGATAATGGGATGATCTCCATGGGTTCCCCATCTGGCCTGCATAACATCGGACTGGCTCAGTTTTGTGGGAACGCCTGTAGAGGGCCCGCCCCGCATAACGTTCACGATTACACAGGGGATCTCCGCCATGCATCCATATCCGATGTTCTCCTGTTTAAGAGAAAATCCCGGTCCCGATGTGGCTGTCAGAGCCTTGGCGCCTGCCATGGAAGCGCCAAGAACAGCGGCCATAGCCGCTATCTCGTCTTCCATCTGGACAAAGAAGCCTTCGACCTGGGGAAGCCGTTCGGAAAGGACCTCGGCTATCTCGGTGGATGGAGTGATGGGATATCCGGCAAAGAAGCGGCATCCCGCGTAAAGAGCGCCTTCAGCCACAGCTTCATTTCCACTCATCAGATGAAGTCCCACTCTGGAACCAAACTTTGTTTTTTTCGTGGCGGCCATTATATCTCCTCCACACTTATGGCAAAATCAGGACATCTCAACTCACAAAACATGCACGCTATACATGTATCAGGGGTATCGACCACAGACTTGCCGGCCTTAAATCCAAGGGTGCCAGTCGGGCAGAACTCAACGCAAATCCCACAACCTTTGCAAAGCTGGGGCAGAATTGTGACTTTGCCCTTTTTTCTGCCTTTGGAGTTTCCATTTTTTTTATTCACTTGATTTGCCGCCATCTTCACATTATTCCCTGGAGCCTTTTCAGAATTCGCCTTATTCGGCGCTTTTCCCTTTGCCGTTTTTTTTGCGGCGTTTTTTTTCATGGACGAAGCCGACATTAACTACACCCTTTCCTCTTTCATGGCAATATCGAAAAAGTCATCTCCAAGACCAACTTTTAAAACCAATTCACTTCCCTGTCAATCATCTATAATTTTATTAAGCTCTTTAACCGCCGCGGCTGATCCATCCAGCATTATTTTCTCGGAATCGGTCAACTCAAGCTCGAAAATCTTCTCGATGCCGGCCTCGCCAAGAATAACCGGAACTCCAAGATATACACCGTTATAACCATACTCGCCTTCAAGATATGCCGCGCAAGGAACCACTCTCTTCTGATCTCTGATTATGGATTCAGCCATGCTTATGGCGCAAGCGGCAGGAGCATAGTAAGCGCTACCGGTTTTTAAAAGCTTAACTATCTCCGCTCCGCCATCCCTTGTTCTTTGAACGATTTGATTTAATCTCTCTTCAGGAATGAGTTTCTCAACCGGAATGGACCCGGCAGAGCTATATCTTGTCAAAGGAACCATGGTGTCGCCATGCCCTCCTAATACCAGGGCATGTACATCTTTTAATGAGACTCCAAGCTCAGCGGCGATAAATGAACAAAACCGTGTCGAGTCAAGCATTCCGGCCATTCCCACCACCCTCTGTTTTGGAAAACCGGTCTTTTTCAGCGCCACATAGCACATGGCGTCCAGGGGATTGGAAACGATTATCATCACGCAGTCAGGTGAGTATTTAGCTGCTTCGCCGGCAACTTTTCCAACAATCGAAGCATTTTTTTTAAGAAGGTCATCCCGGCTCATTCCAGGTTTTCGGGCCAGGCCGGCAGTGATTATCACAACATCGGAACCAGCGGTGGCCTGGTAATCGTTGGCGCCGACAATATTGGCGTCAAATCCCATGACAGGGCCCGCTTCATACATATCCAGCCCTTTACCCTGGGGCAGTCCTTGAACAATATCCACCAGAACCAGGTCCCCAAGTTCAGCCGCCGCGGCCCAGGCCATAGCCGAAGCTCCAACATTTCCGGCACCAATTACAGTAATCTTACTTCTACCTCTACCCATGATCTACTCCTGTTGCCAAATCATACTTATTGGTGAAATACTTCTTTGTCCAATCCAAATATCTAAACCATGGAAAAATCGGCAAAACAGGGTTTGCTCTCTATTTCATGGGGCGTCTTGTACCAGCCTGAATTCCATGGAGAGTAATATTGCCCTGACCTGATATCCGTGATCTGCATATTATCGAAAATAGAATAGAGGGGGTCTGATTGGAAAAAAGCACCCCAGATATAATTATGCCCTCCCTCAATTCTCACCTCATTTGTGATATTTCGCATCATGCCGTTTAAAAGGTCCGATTTTCCCGGCCTGTGGGCGATATGCTTGATATACATGCTTGATTGAGGTACGCTGACTTTTGGGGGTATGGGAGATTTCATGAAAAAGCGCAACAACCAGGCAAGCCATATGCCCCATTTAATTCTTGCTGGAAAGTTCGTGGCGATTACTTTTCTTACCTGTTTCTGATCCCATAAGCCAATAAGAGCCTGGATTTTGCCATTTTCTCTTACTATCCGAAAATCGTTCATGGAATATCCGATGGTTCTTTCGACCATTCTGTTCCAGCTATCAATATTGAAAACCGGGCTAAAATGGTAATCTGAGTAAAAAGCTTTCAGAATATCGACAACCTCGGGAATATCATTTTCATTGGCTCTCTCTATCTTGATTTTCGAGTTCTTGTAGGGTCTGTACATTGATAACTGAACCATATGAAAATCGCCAACGGGAACTCCGGTGACAACTTCACTTGCTCCTTCTTTAAAACCCTTTTCCGCCCTGTAGTTGCCTTTGATGATGTAACCGATTACCACATCCGCCGGCGCTGAAATCCAATTTTTCGAGAAATATTTGATTAGCTTTTTTAAAACCCCTTTGGATTGATACCTGGGGGCAATCCGCGCGTCACTTGGAAATACAGCGCGCAAAACCCGCCCTTCATACATCACAGGCTTACTCGCCGTGGCAACAACACCGATTATTTCTCCATTATCCTCCACGCAAGCCGCCACCCATCCATAGTCCTTTTCCGTATCAATGTCGGGTATGGATATGTCGTTATGGCAAGGGCCAAACTGGTTATAATAGGCAAAGTAATCCGGAGATCGATCTATGCAGACTCCCACATTCCCAAGCATTGGCGCCGAGAGGGAGAGCTTTATCAATTGCTTATTATCTTCGGGTCGGACAGGTCTGACTTCCATGATCTCTCCCTGGTTTCAGAAAGAAGGTATTCTGCCACCGACTTATCCCGCTGTAAAGAGGGCAAAAGGCAATACTTGAACTTTCAAGCTTGTAACAAATTTTGGAAAAAGACAGTCATCAATAACTTGTCAGTTATTTGAGCTTATCCTTTTTGCCCACCTGAATCTGTACTCTGGATGTTACTGATCAATAGTTGCCCAGACTCATCAAGATCATCAGAAAGAGAAAACGTCAAGCTCCTGACCTTGATATTACCTATTTGTTCATTCATAGGGCGTTCTAATTTAGAGGGATAAATCAATATTGCATCAGTGCAACCTTTAGCCTCTGCATATGTGACAATCTGAAAAATATCTGAATACGCCGGTTTATCAGGTGCTTTGTATTTTGTATCCAGCACACAAAGCGTTTCCCCTGTGGTTCGATCTTTCAGTACTAAGTCGATCTCAAATTTGAAGGTATTACCCTCTCCGATTTCAATTCGTTCCTTTATCTGCAGATCCAAATGACCAGGTAAGTTTGCATCCAGCCATCTTGCCACAAATAGCTCGTAAAGCTGTGCCATATTTACGAGGAAAGGCAACATGCGCCTATCTCCACTTTCATGGCTTGGACCAGAGTGTTCCAGGAAGAAACGGCAAAGAGCATGCATCGGCTGGTAATCATTGTTCAGACGGTTATATTGGCGCCCCCAACAGGCTTCAGGTCCATGAGGGATCATTGAGACGTGTCCCTGTAAACCGCGATAGGCTTTTCGAACAATGGGAAGTGTTTCCTCTGAACAAAGCTTGGTTCGGGCTATGCAAAACAGTGTCCATGCTAAAATTCTGTTTTCTTCTAGATCAGCCGTATGTTCCTGATAATGACATCGTATTTTTACCTTCCATTGTGTCCGGAGAGTATGCTGAATATCCATGCACCCTCTGATGTATGGCAAATCATCTGATTCAGGCAGGTAGGCACGGTAAAGTCCCCTTCTTTCTCTTTCCAGTACTAGTTTGGCAAGAATATTGGCCAGCCGCTCATAGAACTCTTCTAAGGATTGGCAATCCACCAAACCTTCAAGAAACTTGAAACTTTTAAGATTGTAAGCCAATTCCAGCATTCTGAAAAGATTTGCTATCTTCACCTTGGGTCTTAGGGCAATGCCAAAATCATCAGTAAGAGGAATGTAGCCAACCCAACCTTGCGAAGTGAGTTCCCATTGATTATCCGTTCGAAAAGACGGAGGTTCAACAGACACCTGTTTATTGTATT
>CAYSHR010000332.1:0-4800 GCA_964430795.1 uncultured bacterium | reverse complement strand
GGCGCCGTTATCCGCGGGAAAACCGGTAAAAATCAGATCGCCAACTCGAATTACCGGAAACCTGAAGTTAAATTCATCTCCAATTCCATTTTATCCAAAGCGATAGAGCCATATTCGCAAAGGCAGAAGGAGAATGTCCCCCCACCATTTTTTTATTGGAAATAGTTTCGGCATAGTCAGACTGAGATTGGATTCGGCGTATGAGAAAGCAACATCATTGCCCTTAACCCGGCTCTGTTTTCCTCTGGCGATATTTACCTGCTCCATTAAAAGGCGGTTAAGAAGGGCTAGGTGATATTCCAGATCCATCGGACCTTCAGGAAACAGGGCATTCACACCCCCCACCGGACCAACCATGAACATTCCATGAACACCTTTCTCCTCAAGGGATTTTATGATATCCCCGGGATAATCCGCGGATGCCGTATGATATTCACGAAATGCCGTTACTACAGGATGGGCTCCGAAAAAGACCGCCTCGATGTTCTTTCCTTCTCTCTCAATGGATAATAGACCCATGGTTCTGTCTATGGGGCCGTCTTTATGCCTACGATTATAATTGAGCCCCTCGGTTTCTGTCTCGCCAAAGGACAATTTTGCCGGTTCAAGGTCTTTAACCGCCTTTGCCGCGGCATCACAAGCGCCATCGGCTATCAGATCAAAGATATCCTGACGGTATTTTCCCATGGCGTATTTTGCCGATTTTCTTGCCCAGTACCCCCCCGGACCGGAATGGGTGTGAGTGGCGGATATGATAATGCCGCTAAAAGATATGCCCATCTTCGTCAAGGTTTGCCAGACCTTTTCCCGAAGCTCATCGTGTATCAGCACTATATCGATACTAACGATAATCCCTGTTTTTTCACCGTCTGAAAAAGCAAGAGCCCTGGCAAAAAGCCGGTCTCTTACCTTATCGGCAAGCCGGTTCTTTTTATCATTCATTCCCCCCAGAGGAAAAGGCATATCCGGAGTTATCCCTGCTATGCCAAAGCCGGCCAAGATAGTTCCTTTTTTCATAAACTCCCTTATTCCTCCAAAAAAACGGTGGACTGGTTGAAAAGTTACCTGTCAGAGGGAGGCGCCGAGGCTTTTATCTGCTTTAAAACAAGGTATCCCAAAATCACTGTCCCAAAAACCAGCGCGATCCATAATAGCATGGAATATTTTTCGCTCCAAGGAGTCTCATCCTCGACTTTTATTGATGCCGAAAATGATGGGACTGGTTCAGATGGGCCTAAAGTCCCCTTGAACACTCCCTTTTTTCTAATGTTAGAGGCAAAATGGGCAAGATCGTATGCGGGAAGGGGAGCCGCGCGATTTCCAAAATATAAATAGTAATGCCCTTTTTTCATTGGGCGAAAGGAAACATATCGCGCGAACTGATCCACCTTGACGTCCGTCAGAGTAAGAGGAGGATCGTCATTATTGAAAATATGCACCTGCATATATCTATAGCCCTTATTTTTAAGACTGATTGAGAGTTGCTGGTCATAAGTTGTTCCAGTTGAGAAACGATAGATGTTTCCATCTGAAACACCGGCCCATTTGGTTTGTACGGTTTTTTCAATATAGGTTCCGTCTTCAGCTTTTATCTTGTTTACTACCGATTCGGTGTGTCTTCCAAAGACTTTAACATGCCTCCAAAAGTCCGTGTCACTCGCGTAAAACTTTAGTTTCCGCAAGGGCAGGTTATTATATCCAATGTCAAGATCAATCACTGTTACCTTTTCCTTTACCGCTGAGTCCAATTCCAATATATCCACTTCCGATAATTCAGGTCCGCTGGTATTGGTTTTCCATACCGAAACATTGAGGATTTCAATTTTCTCCGGATCATCCGGACCGGAAAAAACAGTCAACCTCATGTATCGCTCATCATTTGGCGAAAAATTAACAATATTTTTATCAAAATATCCCGTTGCGGTAATTTCCGCCTGAACTCGAAAAAGAAAAGCATTTTGTAAAATAAATTGCCAATTTTTACCGTCATTACTTCCCTCCAGGGAGATTTTTCGCCTGAAGTTTGTCCCGGGGGTTTTAACGGATATCTGATCTTTAATTCTGTTTTCCAGAAAATCAATCACAACCGAGGAGCTTACGTTGGGCGTATATGCCCTGTTCTTGATCTCCACAGGAATCAGAGACTTGATAATTCTTGGTCGTTGAGTGATCCGCCTTATATATCCGGTTTCTTTTCCTGAGGTTTTATGAACAATTCTTATGTCTGAAAGATTCGATTTGGAATTATTCAGAACTTCAGGAGGGAGAGAGACGTCAACAAGGGGTTCATCGGTTAGCCCTTCGAGGGAAATTGGCGCTCTGAATTGCCATTTAGTCCAAGGGGATTCTTCCTGGGAAAAGCCGGTTCGGACTGAGGTGATTCCTGAAAACAACAGGATCGCCGCCACAATTAGTGTCGCTGTTATTGGTTGTGAAACTCTCATTTTTCCTTGCCCTCCACCGGCTGCTCTATCAGTTTTTCAAGTCGATGATAAAGATATGACGCGCCTATCATCAATATACCCATAACAAGGAAGGAGACTATTCTGTAACCCTGTTCCAGGCCGGCCATATCCACTAAAAGAAGTTTTACACCTGTTATGGCAAAAAGACCAAGCCCCGCGAACCTTAAGGGCCGTAATTTTTTCCAGAAACCAACAGTAATAAGACCAATGGCGTATAAACCCCAGACTATTGAAAGGGACATTTTCGCCGCCCACTTTGCCTGGGAGTAGATTTCAATGGAGCCTTTACAATATTTGTACGGTTCCATTGAGAGAATAATAAAAAGGAAAAAAGCAAAAGAAACAAAAACTACGATGGAGAGGGTATCTGATGTCTTTGATTTAAGTTCTTTTTGTCTCTTTAGCAAATAGCCATAAAGGAAGAGGATGGCAAGAGCGGCGCCAACCGCGAGAAATCTTTGATTTAATATGAGATATGAATCCTTTGGCCATGTAAAGTCATAGCAGGCAACGGCAAGAACCATGGAGATAAATAATGGAAACAACCCGGCGAATCGCCCTGCTTTGGACTTAAGCCTGACATCTAACTCCAAAAAAGCCAAAGAACCAAGAGCCCAAAAAACAGTCAGCAGGCAGCAGCTTGAATAGACCAGTCGCTTCAGGTCAAAAGCGAGCTTGAATTCCTCAGACAAAATAAGCATTGCCAGATAGCCGGCCCCGATAGCGGCAACAATTTTCAATATCCTGTCGAGCCCTTTAAACATTCCTTTAGTGGCTTTTAAGAACCACTCATCGTCAGAAGGTTTATCTCTATAGCGATGATGAATAAGAGCATAAGCGAAAAGGCAGACAACAATAAACAATGCTTGAGCAAGCCTTGAGTTGATAATTACATTAAAGGGCAGTTTGTGAAGAGGTTCAAAAATAAAATGAATAAAGAGCTTTCCTGTTGAGAGAAGAAGAATGAGGAAACCGGCGATTCTTACAGGTTGGTAACGATATTTGAACCCGAGAAATAGAAGTACGGGACCCTCAATTGCCCAGGCAAGCATTACCCATTGATCCACATTTCTAAGATGTACCGGTACGGCAATGGTTAGAAAGATTATCGCAAGACCGGTAAAACCAAACAGAGCCCTCTGGTCCTTTTTGATTCGTGCTCTGACAAGATACCCCATGGCTACGTAACAGGCCGACATTCCCAAGGCGACAAAGCCAAGCAGATGTCTATGGTCCTGTTCAAGCAATTGGTATATTAAAGCGAAAAACCAGACACCGTTACCCATGGCCATCAAAAACCGTTCGAAGGGCACACTCTGGTTTTTACGAATATGATAAACAAAGGGCAGAAGAAGAAAGACGATAAAAAAGAGGCCAAGCCAGACCCCGGTAAGAGGCAGAGTCCATTTTTCGTAAAGGCTCTCAAACCTTATAGTCACAATCACAACCGTGGCGAAAAACGCCAACTGGTCAAGGACTCGCCACTTTTTGAAAAAGGCGACTCCCAGAACGCCCAGGTTAAGCAGAAGAATATATACAAAGAGGGGGTCCCTTTCGGTGCTTCCGGTTGAAACCATGACCGGAGTAAGGAATCCACCCAGGACCGCGAAAAAAGCGGTGGCTAAAGAGTTGTGCAAAACCGCAAGGGTTAAGCCAAGGGCGGTGACAACCACCATAAAAATAAAGGCAGGTGTGGCACCGATAACATCATACTTGAAGCCGGCGAATAGAGCTATGTATAGAATGCCCAGCCCCGCGCCCATCAAGCCCTGTCCAAGGGCGCGCCATGTTTTTCGAATAAATCTTTCTGCTGTAATAACAACCCCGATTCCGAAAATAACCCCAAGGGCGGTGCGGACGCTTGGGTCGTAAAGCCATTTTGAGAAGGCGTATTTTACAAAGAAACCGGCAGCGAAAATAAGAACCAGAGCTCCGGCCCAGGTCATCCAGCGCTGCCCGATAATCTGTTCCAGGCTTTGGGAACTCTTCCTTTTTGAGGGCGGCGGTGGAAGATTAATGGATTCTTTGGAAGGCTGAGATTGGGGTGCCTTTTTTATCGATTGCCCGGTATCAAGAAAGGGATTTTCAGGCTGAACCGGCTTTGGTTGATCCTCAGAGAATTTCCTTTCTGTAAAAGAGGACGCCGGGTGAGGTTCTTTCCCGGCAATATCGAGCTCTTTTTGAACATCACTGGAGCCCTTTGCTTCCATATCAGTAGGCTGGGATAATTTCGGTGATAGGGAATTTACCTGATTTTGCGTCATCTGGAGTTTTCGGTTAATGAAATCCAGCTTTGAATTGATTTCTGAAATATCCTGACGATTTTTTCTTGAAA